>SHUM01000070.1 GCA_009691245.1 Acidobacteriota bacterium
GCCAGCAGAAACTCATTCTTCAGCAACAATTCCTGGTTAACTAACCCGGATGCGTAGCCCAGCAACCCCAACCAACTCGTCTTTGCCATCCGCAGAATCGATCGCAGAACTGCACAGAATTCAACATGTTCGACTATTTTGACCATACGGCGTAACATGTACTCGTACTCGGCTACCTGTAATGTACTCGAAACGGATTCACCGTTCTGCCGTATATTTTGGCGAGCGTCCTTTTCGAGGAGGAGTCTTATGAAACCCATCGGCGGAATCTACCTCCACACGCGTCTGGCTCTGGGTCTGATCACACTTCTGCTGACTTCTGGCGCGGTTCAACTGGCGGCGCAGACCGTGCCTGGCGCGGCGGGAGCAGCGCAACCCATTCGTCTTAAGGTCTCGCTCGGCGACGTGGATATCACCAAGATCATCGGCGTGGTCGCGCTCGAGGAGGGCATCTTCAAGCGCAACGGGCTCGATGTGGACATGTGGGTGACCACGGGCGCGGCGGAGATCGCAGAGGGCAATGGCATCATCGTCCCTAAGCAGTATGTTCGCACGGACCAGGCCAATGTGGGCATCGGAGGAGGCACGCCGCTGGTGCATAGTGTTGCCACCAACGTAGATTCGCTAGACCGCGTCATCATCGGCAGCCTCGACCATATCGTCCATTGGTGGGTGGTGGCCAAGCCGGAGATCAAGCGAATGGAAGATTTGAAGGGGAAGCGCATCGGCTATTCCGGCGTGGGCGCCATGACCCACTTCATCATTCTGGAATTGTGTCGCCGCATGGGTTGGGACCCAGTCAAGGACATTATCCCCATGTCCGAGGCAATCTCTGTGGACAATCTGGAAAAGGATCAGGTGGATGCCTTCATCAGCCCCGGCATGGCCACGGTTGAGTTCAAATCCAAGGGCATCTTACCGTTGGCTGATTTGCGCGAAGAATGGGGGCCGGTGCCGATTGCCGGTTCCGGTCTGGTCTCCACCAGGAAATTCGTCCGCGAGAATCCTGAGGCGGTTCGCCGCTTCGTGAAGTCGATCGTGGAGGCGATTGCGCTGATGAAGCAGAATCGCGAAGTAGCCTTCCGCGCACAGGCCAAGTGGTATGGCGTGAGCGACCGCGAAAAGCAGAACGCCAATTATCTTGTAGCGGACACGCTGCCCACCAAACCCTATCCGGCGGTCGATGGCATTAAGAAGACTATGGAGCTTTACGACTCGCTCAGCATGCGCCGGCACAAGCCCGAGGACTTTTACGACGACCGTTTTGTCCGGGAACTGGACGAGAGCGGATTTATCGATAGTCTCTACCAGAAAAAATAACGAACCGGTTTAATTGTGGGTGCATATTTTCAAACGCCGCAACGCCAAAGAGTTTGTTCCGATCAGAATGTATCCCGACGGGATGGCATGAATGAAACAGCCGCGAAATTTGTTGGTCCGAATCCTCTGCATTTGTTTTGCGGCCGCGCTGATGGTGGCCAGTGTGCCTTGTCCGGCAAATGGCCAACAGCCCGACGTGATTCCGCTTACAGTTGAGCTGCTGAATCGCTCCATCAATAAGCTTCCATTTGTGATCGCCGAGGATCGAGGTCTCTATAAGAAATATGGTCTGGATGTGAAACTTTGGATGCCGAACGTGGACGACGAGTGGGGGATGCCGGACGCCAAGGGCGGGGTTAACGTGCAGGTCGAGCGACCGGAATCCCCCGACATTAGTGTGGACGGCGGTACCCCCATGATGGCTTCCATCTTGACCAACGCTCGTGCCCATCTGCGAATCATGCTGGCCACCACCGATTGCGTGGTTCGCTGGCATATCGTAGCTCGGCGCGGCATTCGCAGTCTGGAGGAGCTAAAGGGCAAGCGCCTGGGGATTTCCGGCCCGGGAGCCATGACTGATTTCATCTCCCGATTGTTGGCGCAGAAGATGGGCTGGAATAGGGAGCGGGATATTTCCGTCATGTCCAACGCATTCCGCCATGACGCGCTGGACGAAGGGTTGGTGGACGCTTTTGTAGCTTACGAGGTGCCATACGCCGCCGCCCGCCAAGCGGGCTACCAACCACTGTTCGACACGCGCGACTGGAACGCTTCCATCGCTGGCAGCAGCGTGCGCGTGGAACGGGAGTGGCTGAAAATTCCCCGGAACCGCGAGGCAGCACGGCGTTTCCTGAAGGCTACCGCGGAAGCGATCTCGATCTTCCATCAAGACCGTGCTGCTGTGCTCCAGGTTCTTTCAAAGTGGCACGGAATGCAGGACCGGGAGTTTGCGGGAATGCTATATCTTTCTGGAAAGGAAATGCCACGCAAACCATTTCCGTGCGTGGAAGGGATTAAGAAAACTCTGGAGCTTTGGGACGGCAACGAAGCCCGAAAATACAAGCCGGAAGATTTCTACGACGACAGCTTGATGAAAGAACTCGACGAGAGCGGATTTCTCGACGGCCTTTACCAACAATGATTCCTTCCACCGGACAATAATCATTCGAGCGAATAGTTCTGCTGGCAGCGCTTCCGAAATAGCACCCAGCAGAATCACCCTCAAGGGAGGTGTCTGCCGCGATTTGCCCTGAGTGACGGCGTAGTGTGGACCTATCTCGCGCTACTCCCCACCAAAATTGTTTTTCCGGAAGAAGATTTTGATACAGGAGTCTTGCGAAGAAAATTGATAAAAAGGCTCCAAATGGAGTCTTTGTGGAGTCACGGATTTTCATAGAAATCCGTAAGTCTATGAAAATATGGAGCGGGAGACGGGGATCGAACCCGCGACGTCCAGCTTGGGAAGCTGGCATTCTACCGCTGAATTACTCCCGCTCACCGGCGCTTCTTCTATTTAGCTAAACATGAGCCACTGATGTCTTAAGATGATGTCTATACTGGACATACTGTCTACTCAATACCGCACGTTTTGATCCCAATACAGACAGTAAATTAGTCCGCACACCAGCTTGAGAATGTGGCTCCCGCATCGCTAGAGTATAGCACAGGTCAGTTCTGGTGTTTTCAAAATTGACTGTGCGCTCAACCGCCGGTTTGCTGAATGTTTCCTACTCGATCTCGGAGCAAGAAAGCAGTCGCGAAGCAGAGATGGCGCAAGCGTCATCGCGTATCGGTGGGAATCCGCCGCTCTGGACCGAGGCAGGTCAAACGTATCCTTGGGCCTGTGTGTGGCTCATTCACGGTGGAGTTGCCAACGAGCGCATGATCCAGTCGGGCGGTCAGGTGATTCACCCGCTCTGGCAGGGCACTTAGCTCCTCATGAAACGGTTGCATTTCGGTTTCGCCGATGGCTACGGAATGGTTTGTTTGCGCCGCAACCGGGGTAGTCCAAATCGATAGAGTGAAATGCGATTGCGCAAGGCTGATGCTCCTTCCCCCTGAGGAAGCCGCATTTCCTCCCTTAAATTTCGCGGAGATCAGTCATGGCGGGCCACAATTTGGCTCTGACAAGCTGGATGAGAATTCGAGGACGTGCAGTAGCGTCTTCTTGGTGCTGCTGCCTGTTCCACGGCAAATGAAGTTTTATTTGGTTGCCAGGTGTTACATTCATTGATCCGAAATCTCAAGTTCAATTCAATTTCTTATTGCGTAACACATTTTGGTTTGCCTTGGTCTGGGGCGATGTCGGGGGTGCCTTACGACGGCATTCTGCACAAGCGCCGCCAATCTCAACGCGCATGAACGAGATGCTGAATCCCAATTCATCGCGGATCTCCGTGCTCATCGTGTCCATAGCCGGGGACGAGAATTCCATTACCTTGCCGCATTGCAGGCAAGCAACATGGGAATGCGGGCGGTCTTGGCGGGCCTCATAGTAGTGCTGGTCGCCGCGCAGATGCAGTAGATCAAGCTCATCGACCACGCCCAACTTCTTGAGAACCGCAAGATTGCGGTAGATCGTAACTTGATCTATGCCGGGGTCCACGCGCCGTGCTTGCGCGAGAATCTCCTTGGCATTCATGTGGGTCGGTGCGGATTCGAGAATCGAGAAGATGAGCCGTCGCTGCGTGGTAAGGCGAAAGCCGTGCTCGCGGGCCAGTTCCGCCAAGTTGCGATGCCGGCGAATTTCCTGGATCAATGGCACTAGGGACTCCCAAGACCAGACGATTTGTTATTGCAAAGATTTGCATCAAGAAATATCAAGGTAGCGCGCTCAGGATTGGGGCGTCAAGCAAGAAAATATTTCCGTGGGCTGAGGGTGGACTTCACAGGATCTCTCTTTGTCGTATCCAAGCCATCCTGGTCAGGTCAATAGTTGTCTTGTCCGGGTTCGCTATGGCCCCTATTTATCGGACATCCTCACATCCTCGGCAGTGTCTATAGCAAGGAGGGGAGTGCTGCAGGACAAACCACCTTCAAGTACACTCTAATATTTTGCACTTGGCAACTATCGTTTGTATACTCATCTACAAGTATTGTTTTTGTGCAGGAGAGTTGCGGCTTTCATCGGTTATTATGCAACTTATAAATGCGCAATCAACTGACTTCTGGGGAACTTGCTGTAAGCGACACTTAGAGTGAATCGTGGAGCCAAAATAGATGAAGGTCTTAAGTATGTCGGCGGGAGAAAAGCTGAAGGAGTTCCGCAATCGGCTTGGAATAAGCATGAGGGAAGTAGAAGAAACCAGTCGGCGAATAGCGGAAACCGAGGGCAACAGCGAGTATGTCATCTCCAGTGGTTGGCTGACGCAGATCGAAAATTCGAATGCCACGCCCAGCATTTATAAGTTGTTTACGGTAAGCATAGTTTACCGCATAAGTTTTCGGACTTGCTATTCATGTATGGCATCGACCTTGAAAGAATCGGTCGACTTCAGTCGGCAAATCCGCTCGCGAATACGCACATAACCCAGGTGGAGGTTTACGATCACGAGCGCGCAGTTCAATTCCCCGTGCGCTTCGATAGTGGTTTTAGTCTTGAGAAAACCAATTTGATTGCCAGAATGGTCGAGATTTGGGGCGAATTGCCAATTGGCGTTATTCAAAATCTTGATATCAGAAAATTTCTCTACGGGTATATTGGAACTAAGGACACGACTCTTTTCCCGCTATTGCGCCTAGGCTCTTTTGTCCAGATTGATAATCGTCAAAATCGAGTTGAAAAGCCACCATGGAAAACGGAGTTCGACCGGCCCATCTACTTTATCGAATTGCACGACAAATATTTATGTTCCTGGTGTGAGCTTCACGGCAAACAATTGTTTGTGGTTCCGCATCCCCTGTCTGGCTGTACGATCAGCCAATATTCCTATCCCGACGAGGCGGAAATTGTTGGAAGAGTCACCGGAGTCGCCATGCGAATTGCTTCTTCAGTAAATGATCTTTCGACCGATGCGCGACAATTCCCAAAGCCATCCTGAACTGTGCGTTTTTCGGGAGGCTGGCCCGTTCTGAGCAACCTGGCCAAAGTGCACACTTTTACAGTTTTTTCCACTCTGACCACAATGACAACAAAAAAGCCACCCAGCAGAATCGCAGGGTGGCCTTTTCTGTTTTGGTTGTCGTTTTCTAATCGGCGGGATCGTTAATCGCGGACCTTGCGGCCCTGACCAACGATCCCCGCCGGGTTAGAACTCGTGGTTAGAACCCCCGAGTTAGAAAACGATGCGCACGGCGAGCTGAATCTGCCGGGCGCTGGTGCGCGTGCTGTCGATGCGGCCCACATCGGAGCGCTGCACCAGATTGCGGTCATACACCACCGTCGTTGGCGAGCCATAATTCGGCCGGTTCAGGAGGTTGAAGAACTCAGTGCGGAACACCAAAGCGCCCTCCTCCCCAAAGGCTGGGATGTTGGTTTCCTTCATCAGGTTAATGTCCAATGTGGCCGAGCCCGGAGCCGTCATGGCATTGCGGCCCACGTTGCCCTGATATCCACCGAGCGGGAGGCTCGTGTTGCACTGGTACTTCGGATTGGTTGACCCGACAATGTCGCGCGCGCAATTGGTGGCCGGATAAGAGAATTGCGCGGGATCAAAGTAGCGATCCGGATTGCGGGCATCGATCGAGTTGATGATTCCGCCGGGGATCAGGTCGATGGAGCTGCCATCGACGAAGCGCATGGTGGTGTCCGCCGTGGCTCCCGCCGGGCGCACACGAGCCTGCGTGGCGCTGGCGTTGAGGGGGAACCCATCGTTCATGCGAATCACTCCGCTCATCTCCCAGCCGCCCAACACCTTGCCCACGGGTCCGGTCATACCCTTTCCCGGCAGGTCCATGATGAAGTTGTTGGTCCAACTGCGGCGCACATCGAATGCCGAAAGTCCGCGATCCTTGTCCAGCAGGAAGCCGCGGCGGTCCGACTCGTTGAAATCGGTCGAGCCGGTCCAAGTGGAGGTGTCGTCGGTGGATTTCGAGAAGGTGTAGGAGCTATTGAACTGGAATCCCTGGCTGAAGCGCTTGTTCACGCTCAGGCGGAACCCGTGATAGTCCGACGTCGCGTCGGTGATGCGCCAGCGCATGCGACCGAAGTTGTCATTCAGCAGACGGGTGGTGGTCAGATTGATAAAGCGCGCCCGGCCGTTGCCGGGATCAATCGACGGATTGGTGTTCAACATCACCGCGCCGCGAATCAAATGCGTGGAGCGGCTGCCGGAATACCCGGCGTTCACGGTCAGATTGCCGATCACCTGCCGCTCGATATCCAGGCTAAACTTGTATACGGCGGGTTGCTCGAGAGCCCACTGGAAGCCGTCGAGCTGCGGAGCGGCTCCAATGTTATTCGCGAGCAGCGCATTTTGCGTCTGGAACATGTTGGGGAAGTCGAACTGAGCCGTCGGACCCAGCGCCACCCGCAGCCGGTTGATATCCACTTCGGCAACGGAGAAGTAGGGAGACATGCGCACGCCGGAAGTGATGTAGGCGTTGGGCAGGATTTGATCGTGGAACACTCCGGCGCCGGCGCGCACGGAAGTCTTCGTGGAGCCAAACGGCGACCAGGCCAGACCGACGCGAGGAGCAAAGTTCTTCAACGACGGATTAGTGAACAGCGGGTCGCCCACGTCGATCTGCGACTCATTGAAGCTGTAGAAGAAATCAGGCCGCATGTTGCGCACGGTGGCAACTTTATTATTGGCCTCCGTGGGGACGGAGATAATTTCATAGCGCACGCCTATATTCAGCGTGAGCGTGGAGGTCAGCTTCCAGTCATCATGCAGGTACATGCCAAACAGGTTCTGCCGCCAGCCGCGGATGCTGCTGGAGCCGGGGCGGATGAAGTTGGCGGTCTGGGCATTGCCGGCCATGAAGTCGGTGATGGACCCAAAGGAGAAGTTGCCGCCGGGATAGAAGTCCGAGCGCTGGTTGAACTGGAAGCGCTCAAACTGGCCTCCGAACTTGAAGGCATGCGCTCCGGCCAGCCAAGTCATGTCTTCCTTGAACTGGAAGGTGTTCTGCACGTGCTTCTTGGGGTTGGTCGAGCCGCCGCCGAAGCCGGTCAGGGTGGTTACGCCGATGATTCCGGGAACGTCCGGCTCGCTGCCCAGAGTGCGGCCCAGGAATTCGGGGAAGATATCGGTGTCAATGCGGGGCAGATCAAAGAACCGCAGGTTGGTGCGGCTGAATGAGAAGTGCGTCCGCCCGAGGATCGCTGGAGAAAAGATGTGGGTCTGCTCGAGGGTCGAGTAGCGGCTGCCGGTCAGCGCCGTTTCCCTGGTGTTGAAGTTGGGATCGTCCCGGTCGGCGTTGTCAAAGGTGAACCGGAAGAAGATCGAATCGTTATCATTGAAACGGTTGTCGATTTTGGTCGCGTAGTAATTCTGATTGATGAGGGTCGGAGCGCTGTCGGCGAAGTCCCCGCGATCCGGATCAATCACGCCGGCAGCGGAAATGATCGGCGAAGTGGGCAGGGGATAGGCATCCCAGAAGGGCCGGACATTGGCCACCACGTTTCGCGTGCCGGCTGAAACGGCATTCCGCAACGCGAGCGAAGGAACGGTGAAGACGGAGGTCTCTCCCTGCAATTCCCGCGTTCCTTCGTAGCTGCCGAAGAAGAAAGCCTTGTCGGTGACAATCGGGCCGCCCACCGAACCGCCGAACTGCCCGCGCCGGAACTCGGCCTTGGTGCCGTCGCCGCGCGCGTTTTCTTCCCACTTGGCGGCGTCCATGTTGTCATTGCGCACGAATCCGAACAGCGAGCCGAACACTTTGTTGGTGCCCGACTTGGTGATGGCGCTGATGACGCCGCCGGTGTGGCGGCCATACTCGGCGTCATAGGCATTGGTGATGATGCGGAACTCGCGCACCGTCTCCACGCCGGTCATGGTGCCGGCGGCGGAGCCGGAGCCGCCCGCGGCGTCATTAATGTCCGCGCCATCCAGCAGGAAGCTGTTGGAGCCATAGCGCTGTCCGCCAATGGCCAGCTTGCGGCCGAAGCCTTTGGTCGCGCTGGATTCGGCAGCTTCGGCGAAGACCGCGCCAGGCGCCAGCGTGGCCAGCTCGAGGAAGCTGCGGCCATTGAGCGGAATGTCGCGCATCTGGGCCGAATCCACGATCGAGCCCACCACCGCCGTGGTGGTCTCCAGCAGCGGAGCCTCGCCCGTGATGGTAACCGACTCGGCCACGTTGCCGACGTTCAGCGTGAAGTCGATCACTGCCTCGCGTCCGATCACCAGCGTAATGCCGGAGCGGACTTCCACCTGGAAGCCGGTCATCTTGGCTTCCACGGTGTAGGCGCCCACGGCCAAGGCCGGGATGCGATATTCGCCGCGCTCATTGGCGGGCACTACACGAGTGGTTCCGGTGTCCGTGTGCTTGGCGGTAACTTCCGCGCCGGGCAGCACCGCGCCGGACTGATCCTTCACCGATCCGAGAATGGTTCCGGTGGTCTGCGCCCTTGCGTTGATCGCGCTGCCCACCAACAGCAACAGGGCAAACGCGGCGAACGCGGCTACTTTGCCTGCGAAATTCTTCTTCATTGAGGCTCTCCTTTATTTAGCTGCGGAATCGGGCGAAGCTGTTGCTCTCGTCCGTCTTCCAGAAAAATTATCCAAACAGGACCGTAGTCAGAACACTAGTCAGAACACCCGGAGCAGCTCTGCCCGTTGCAAGCCTATATTCTAGTGATCGACCCCAGCCCAACGTCCAATTAGGCCAAACCAAATTAGTTACAAACAGGCTACACCCCCGCAGGGGCGGGAGTCAAATCAATTTCGGACTGCCTGTTTACGAAAATGCACAAAGGGAATCAGCAGGTTACGGTATTTTCCCGGATGCCGTCACAGTGCCGCGACCGTGAGGGAGCGGACACGTTCAACGGTCACTGATAATCGGCAAGCGCAACCGTTCCATGCCGGTCCACGGCAGGCCGCGATGGAACATCCCGGCTCTGTTCGGAAAACATCAACCCGATCGGGTTAATCCGTCAGCGTGTCGGCGAACTCATGCAGGCCCTTGTGGGTGGCGATCCACTCGGCGGCGTGCACGGCTCCGGCGGCGAATCCTGCCCGGCTGCGCGCCGTATGTGTGAAGGTCAGTGTGTCGGCCTCCGAATCAAAGCCCACCGTATGCTCGCCCGGGACGGCTCCGGCGCGGTTGCTGGCCACCGAGATTTTCCGTTTGCCGTAACGGGTTCCCAGAATCTTTTCGAGTTGCAGCGCGGTGCCGGATGGGGCGTCGAGCTTTTGGTTGTGATGTATCTCATGGATGAACGGGTCATACATCGGCTGGCCGGCCATCATGGCGGCAGCCTGCTCCATCAAGCGGAAGAACAGGTTCACGCCGATTGAAAAATTCGACCCATAGACCAGACCGGTGTTGCGCGCTTCCACCATGGCGCGAACCTGCGGCAAATGATCCCACCAGCCGGTGGTGCCCACCACCATGCTGATGCCCAGCGCGCTGAGCTTGTCCACGTTGCGGACCACGGCCTCGGGTATGGTGAAGTCGATGGCCACGTCGATGCCGGCGAGGTTCTCGCGCGTTAGCAACTGCCCCTGCTCATTGCCGGCGATATCGGCCTTGAAGCCGACCGCGTGGCCGCGCGCCAGCGCAGCCTGCTCGATCATGCGCCCCATCTTCCCGTAACCAATCAGTGCGATATTCATAGGTGTAAGTGTAACTCGGTGCACGGGTAGCCACGGCACGATTTTTGTGCCGTGGGTTTTTGCGCCGGTTTACGTCGGGATGAGCTGGGTTATGCCGGTGAAAAGCCCACGGCACAACAATCGTGCCGTGGCTACCACTAACTTCTTTTCAATAACTCTTCGCCGATCTGCACGGCGTTCAGCGCCGCGCCCTTCAGCAACTGGTCTCCGGCGACGAACAGAGCGATCGAGTGGCCGCTGGGGTCGCTCGTGTCGCGGCGAATGCGGCCCACCAGTATCTCCTCGATGCCGGAGGCGTCGCGCGGCATGGGGAAGTAGTTCTCCTTCGCGTTGTCCACCAGCTTCACGCCGGGCGCAGTCTTCAGTATTTCAGTGACCTCTTCCGGCGTGATCGGCCGCTCGCACTCGAAAATGAGTGACTCGGAGTGAGCGCGCAGCACCGGCACGCGCACGCACGTGGCACTCACTCGCACCTGTGAGTCATTCCAAATCTTCGCCGTCTCCTTGATTACCTTGGTCTCTTCCTCGTTGTAACCAGTGACAGGGTCGATGGCCGTATTGTGACTGAACAGGTTGAAGGCGTAGGGATGCGGCATGATCTTCTGCTCGAAGGGCTGACCGTCCAGATACGCGCGCGTCGAGTCCAGCAGCTCCTTCATCGCCTCCGCTCCAGCGCCCGAGGCCGCCTGATAAGTGGTGATGATCAGCCGCTTGATGCGGTTCTTCTGATGAATGGGCCACAGCGGCGTGATGCCGATGATGGTCGAGCAGTTGGGATTGGCGATGATTCCTTTATGCGTGGTGATGGTCTCCGGATTGATCTCCGGGATGATTAATGGAACATTGGGGTCCATGCGAAACGCCGAAGAGTTGTCGATCACCACAGCGCCCCGCGCCACGGCCTTGGGCCCGAACTCGCGCGAAATCTTCCCGCCCGCGCTGAAAAAGGCGATGTCAACGCCGTTAAAGCTCTCCTCTTTCAACTCGGTGACGGTGTGCTGCTGCCCGCGAAACATCATCTGCTTGCCGGCCGAACGCGCCGAGGCCAACAGGCGCAGCTCCTTCACCGGGAAGTTGCGGTGCTCAAAACATTTCAGGAATTCGACGCCCACGGCGCCTGTGGCTCCCACGACGGCCACTACAGGATTGTGATTCATGACTTCTCTTCTTCAACCCAGCGCGGCGCTCCAACCAGCTTGTTTCCTTAGTTACTTTGCCCCGCTCCACTAACAATGTCATCCTGAGCGCAGCGAAGGATATGCTGTTACTGTGCCACTCTAAAAAGCAGGTCCTTCGGTGCGCTCAGGATGACAGTCAAATGAGCTGTGTGGAACTAAGCAGTTTGCCGCGCCTACCCCTTTCTCGATTTTAGTAATTTCACCATCTTCATATAGATGTCCACGGCCTCGGCGAGTTGCGCCTTGGGGATGTGCTCGTTGTCGGTGTGCGCCACGTGAATCGAGCCCGGCCCCAGCAAAAACGGTTGGCCCCAGTTGGTGAGGCAGGGAATGTCGGTGGAGAACTTGACAATCACTCCCTCGGCCGCCGTACCCACCCCGGATGTGGACATTCCATCGGCGAGGCCGTCAATCGTCCCCAGCTTTACCGGGGGAATCTCCAGTACTCTGCGAACCTCCGCCAGCGTGCCGGCGGCTTCGGTGACTTGCGCGAGCAGCGTGTCGCCCGGCGCGACGATGCGGTACATCAGCTCAGCTCGCGCCGAGCTGGGTATCACGTTGGGAGCCACGCCGCCACTCAGCAGGCCAATGTTCACCGTCGTCGCGCCGAGCACAGGGTCGGTCGGCAACGGCAAACGGCGGACACGCTCGAGTGCGTCGAGCAGCTTCTCGGTGGCCGACTCGCCCAGTTCGGGATACGCCGAGTGCGCCATGCGCCCGCGAGCTTCGATCCCCACACGCAGCACACCCTTGGTGCCGAGCGCCAGGCGATTCTCGGTCGGCTCGCCGTTGATGATGTAGCGCGACCCGCGTGGCCGCTTGTTCGCGTGCGCCGCGCCCGCGCTGTTGCGCTCTTCGCCGACGAGGAACAGCAGCGCGAAATCTCCGATACCTTCGTTCCGCAGGCGGCGCGCCGCTTCCACCTGCGCCGCCACAATGCCCTTGGCATCGCACGACCCGCGTCCGTATATGTTCACGTCATCCTCGCGCGAAGCGAAGAAAGGTGGCACGGTGTCAATGTGCGTGCTCAGGACCACGTCCGGCGCGCCCCACGCGGCATACACATTGGGGCGGCTCGGCTCGGCTTCGTCCAACTCAACGGCAGCCCCCATCGTGCGCAGATGCGCCGCAAGATACTCGGCGACAGCCTGCTCCTCCAGCGTGACGGAAGGGATGTCGATGAGCGCGCGCGTGAGTTGGAACACGTCCATAAGACAACCAATGAGGGGGAAGTGTAACGATGATGAGGCGACACCGCGCCACCGTCGGAATGCCGTCGCGGAACCGCTGTCGAACGAGTGCAGCGCGGTTACTTCTTCACAGCGACGTCGCGTACCGTGCAGGCCCGTGGACGACTATTTCTTTACCGCGAAGTCGCACACCGTGCAGGAATGATACATGCCGCCAGCAACGCCCATCTCGCGATTCTTTACGCGCTTGACGATGCGCGTCGGCTTGCCGCACTTCTGGCAGGGAATCTCCTGCATCGCTTGCGATTTTTTCGCACGGTCGGCTGTCTTAGCTTTTACTTCGGCCATAATTCAAACTCCTCCGGACCCATTTTTATAATTGCCGCCAAGCTCTTCCGCATAGGTAGCCACGGTGAGCGCAATTCTCGCCGTGGACTTCTTGGTTGCGCAGCAAGGCCTACGGCTACCAAGGCCTCCTAAACACCATCTGGCAAGAAGAATATTGTAGCACGACGGGAGCGAGGGGCGGGCACTGCCGCAGCGCCGGGTAGTGCCTCAGTTTGAAAGATGATGACCGCCTGAAATCAATCGAGCCCCGGCAGGGGCGCAAGAACCTCAAACATTCTTACGCCCCTGCCGGGGCTGGTTGGGTCTTGTGCTAGGCAACCCCGGGCTTGCGCCCGGGGCTACTATCTGCCCGCCATGGCGGGGCTCAAAACGGTGCCTTCGAATGTGCGCAGGATGAACTCCTGTTACCTGTCGTTCTAATTGTCTGGTTAATTGTCTGGGTCATTTCCAACTGACACACTTCCCAGCGCCGGCATCCTGCCGGCGCTATTCGCTGATGATCCGGCTGGGCTGCACGCGCGGCGGGGGACATACATCACTGATGGTGGCCAGCGTGGTCGGTCCAATCTGATTCGCCACGAAGCGGACGATGGTCGAGTCGGTGCTGGTGATCGGCGTAATCTGCACCGTGCCCTGCACGTTCACCGGGGCGCCGACATTGGCGATGGGCAGGGGGTTGGTAGTGCTCATCGTCGTGGGCTTGAGCGAGAAGTTGAAGGTGGTGCGCTCCACCTGCGAGGTGTCACTCGCGCTGATATTAAAGATGAAAACTATAGGCGAGCCGCCCACCGTCTGATCCACGCTGGCGGCGGGGAGAGCCGCTCCCGCCGTGAGCAAGCCAGTGGTGAGTTGCGTGCCAGTATAGGCCAGCGTCAGGCCAGCGGGAACATTCAAAATCGCAATCGTAATCTGGATTCCATTGATCGGAGCCAGGTTCGGCGAGAAAACAGTCTCCTGTGACATCGTGGTCAGCGCGCCGGGGTACAATTCATTCACCCGGATGAAGAAGTCATTCGCCGCATCGTTGGGGAATGCGCATGTTTGGAAGAGCGTAACCGGATTGGGCGTCGCGGTGCTGTGGTTGAAGTTGACGGAGATGGCCGGAATCGGCACGCCCACCTGCCGCACCGGATCGGTGACGGTGATCGGATTATTGACTGGATTGGGACTGGCTGCGCTAAACGTTGCCGTAACGCTGCCCACTCCCGCGGCGGTACTGGCATTCACGCGCACGCGGGAAATATTGATCTGATCGTCACTCACGAACGATTTGGACGAAGCGAACAACATGCGCACAGCTTGGCCGCCAACCAGCGAGGCTGAAGTGGGGCAGGCGGTACCGCCACTCGGGCCAAAACATGAAATGTTATTGGCCAGCGAGATGTTGTTGGTCGAAACGGTCGAGTTGTTGGTGACTTCTGCCGAGTACGTTATATCGATAAACGAGCCTGCCAGAATCGTGCCAACGTTGATGGCGATCAGCACTTCTTCGCCAGCCGCCTCCGTCTGTCCTACCAGCCGCATTAAGCGGGGCAGGCTGGTGGACGTGAAGGCCACGCCCTGCGCGGCGGCGTGCGCGGCGAAGCCCATCAGGAACATAACGATCAGTGTGAATTTGTGCACGGCGGCCCTCACCGGACTGTCTGCCCGCAATTTGCCTGGGACTTTAATAGTCCACTTGGGCCTTGATGGCTACCGTGATGCGCTTGGCTACGCCGCCGGCGGCGACGACATTGAAGTCCAGGCGAAATGTATCCGCGAGCGATTGTTCGCCAACCACGATACTGGTCGGCGCGGACCCTGCCAGAGGGCAGGCGAGGGGCGCGGCCAGAATCGCGCCAGGCGTTCCGTCATCACGATTGATATTGATGGTGGGTGGGGTAACGGCGGTGTCGGAGAAGCAGGTTACAGAGAGCAGCGTCATGGGACCGCCGACCACGTTGATGTAAAAATCGTTCTGGTCGTCGCTATCGAGCAGCGCCGAGCAGGTGTCGCAGCCCACCAGATAATTGATCCCGCGAACTCTGGTCAGCGTAGGCATGGCGATGGTTTGCTTGCTGCCATCGGCAAAGATAGCCCCGTTCGTCGCCAGCCCGGAGATCCTCATATCACCCGCCACCTCCAGCCGTGCCGCCGTCGACGGCGCAATGCCGAGGCCCACGCGATTATTAACCGAATCCACCACCAGGGTGTTGGTGTCCACGATCAGATCGGCATTGATCGTCTGGTTGGCCGTGAAGGTATTGGCTGCGCCGAGCCGCGCGTAATGGCCATCGCCATAAGTTTGATCAAAGCTCAGCGTGCCGGTGGCGATGATGGGGCTGGGTGAGGCGGTGAGTCCCGTGCCGGCCGCCACACTGGTTACGCCACCGCCCGCGGGCCAGGCGCTGCGGCATTCCGCCGCGATGCACAGCCGCGTGCCGCCGATCACGTCGCCGCTGGCCCGCGCGTCGCCCGCCACCTCCAGCCTCACCGTCGGCGCCGCCGTGCCGATGCCCATGTTACCCGCCGTGTCGATGGTTATCCGCTCCTGCCCCGCTGTCGAGTCAATCAGCCGCCAACGTCCGTTCAGCGTTGACGCGGTGTCGCCGGTTTGGAATAGCCAACTCCGCCCGCCTGCGCCGGTGGCCGCAAAGTTGATTTGCGCGTCCCCGCTGGTGGCTTCCACACGCAGCGCCGCCTGGCCCGGCGCGGCCACGTGCAGCGCCGACAATGGCGTCGCCACGCCGAAACCAGCCTTGCCCGTCGCGTCGATCACGAAGCGCGTCTGACCCGCCGTCGAGTCAATCAATCGCCACAGCCCGTTCAATCCCGACGCGGTATCGCCGGTCTGGAACAGCCAGGTGCGCCCGCCCGCGCCGGTAGCCGCAAAGTTGATTTGCGCGTCGCCGCTGGTAGCCTCCACACGCAGCGCCGCCTGGCCCGGCGCGGCCACGTGCAGCGCCGACAATGGCGTCGCCACGCCGAAGCCCGCCTTGCCCGTCGCGTCGATCACGAAGCGCGTCTGGCCCGCCGTCGAGTCAATCAATCGCCACAACCCGTTCAGCCCTGAACTGGTATCGCCGGTCTGGAACAGCCACGATCTGCCGCCCGCGCCCGACGAGCGAAAATCAATTTGCGCGTCGCCGGTGGTCGCCTCGACGGTCAGCTTGGCCTGCCCCGGTGCCGCCACATGCAGCAGCGACGTGGGAAATATTCCCACCCCGATGCGTCCGTTGGCCGCGTATTCGCGGATCACGGAGTCGGTCAGCGCGCCGGTCCCGTTGAGAAACTTGGCGATGAAGTCGGTGGTGGTGGCCGAGGCGGTCGGTAGTGAGTCGCCGGCCGAGGCGCTGGCCGTATCACCGGCCCTATCACCGGCCAGGCCACCCGCCTGACTCACTCGTCTGGATAGCGCATCCGCGCTCAGCGCATAGGCCGACGCCGGTAGCCACCCGAGT
>SHUM01000071.1 GCA_009691245.1 Acidobacteriota bacterium
CCGCATGCTCCAGCATCGTCCCTCCACCGGCGAAAACGCCCCAAAACCGTCAGCGGAAGTTGAAATCGAAAAAAGTCAAAATACCATTCATCCCACTGAGCAAACAGGACTTACCCAAGGGTCAAAATGCGATAGCCGGACAGCAGTGTAGCAGGATAGCGATAGTAATGGGACGAGCCGTCCCGAATCTATTCCCCCATCGTCGGTCCAGACCGATCAGTCCAGACCGGTCAATCCAAACCCAGGGAAAGCGCCCAATTGAACATATCGGTCAGCCGGTCCGGGTGCCACAAGGCACTGTCCAGCCAGAGCTTATGGCCATCCGATCGCACCGTTACGAGACCGTTGCGATCCGTTCTGAGAATAGCCGTGTGCTGTTGGGCCAGGCGCGCGAGGATGTCGCGATGCGGGTGGCCGAAAGAATTGTCAACACCGGCGGATATCACCGCTACGGTTGGGGAGACTACGTCCAGGAATTCCTGGGAAGTAGAAGTCCTGGAACCGTGATGGCCTACTTTCAGTACGTCGCTGTGAACCAGCCGGCCGTCCTGGACCAACCGCCGTTCCATGGGGGCTTCCAAATCTCCGGTCAGCAGAAAGGAATGATCTCCATAGGAGATGCGCAGCGCCAGCGAATCATTGTTCCCCGCCCGCGCCGCCGAGTATCCCTCCGGCGGAGACAGAACTTCCATCCGTGCCCCCGAAAAGCCGACGGCCGGCGAGGCGCTCTTCGGGATCACCGGAATCCTCAGCTCGGCGGCCCGCTGCAGCAAAGCCCGCGGAGGATTCGCGCCTACCCACAACTCCCGGGGATGAAAATTCTCCAGTAGCGCGAATAGGCCGCCAACATGATCTTCATGAGCATGGGTGGCCACCACCACATCCAGCCGGCGGATACCGCGCGTCCATAAATAAGGTGCGACGACATCCTCGCCGGTATCCAGCCGTGGGCGGCGCCGTGTGCTCTGCCTCGGCGTGGCCGGCCCGAACTGCAAGACTCCGCCGCCGTCAATCACCATCGTCGCGCTTTCCGGAAAAACAACCAGCAAGCTGTCACCCTGCCCGACGTCGATAGCGGTTAGTTCCAGGGCGTGCGGCGCAAGCTGGGCCGCCCAGGGTTGCCAGAGCAGTACGGCGAACCACGTGATGACGGCAACGACGGCCGGCCACTGCCACTTGCGGCATCGCAGTGCGACCGCGAATCCAATGAGGGACACGGTAAGCCCGGCCGCCAGCCACAGGGGCGGATTGGCCAAACGCCAGGAAGACTCCCACTGGACGTGCCAGTCCGCTGTCCCGGCCGCGATGTGCAGAAGCCATCCCGCTAATCGGGCGGGAGCGGCCCACCCGGTCAGAACCGCCAGAAATCCCACCGGCACCGCCGCTTCCAGCACCGGCACGATGATGAGATTGGAGGTGACGCCGGTGTAAGAAAAGCGGTGAAAATAAATGGCCATCGGGAGTGCCAGTCCGATTTGAATCGCCAGCGATACCACGGCCGATTCGTAAGCGAAGAAACCGGCGCGGCAAATCCAGCTCAGGATTCTGGCCCACCACGCCGCGGAAATTCGGGTGGCCAATGCCAGGGTTTCCGCGAGCAGCCGTAGTTCCACCCTGAATTGCGCGACGCGAGGTTCCAGATGCGGATCAGCGCCGGCACTCGTGATGCCGCGTACGCCCCTGACGAAGGGCGCGGAGGTCCGCTCGATCAGCGGAGTGGAAAGGGAACCCAACGCGGCGACGCAAAGAAACGAGAGTTGGAAGCTGGCATCAAAAAGCGCGCCCGGATCGCAGAGGACATAAACCATGGCGACGGCCGCCAGTAGATTGAGAACCCGCGCGCGACGAAAGAACACGCGCGCCGCCAAATACAGCGTCACACCGGCGGCCGCGCGCGCCACGGGAGCGGAAAACCCGGAGATCAGCGCGTACAGCCATGCCGCCAGCGCCGCGGCGGCCAGCGCGGGAATTTCTCCGATCCCGCAACCGCGCAGCAGAAAAAGTAAAATCCCGGCCAGCACCGCTACATGCGCTCCCGAAATGACAAGCGCGTGGAACGTGCCCGTGCGGCGGAAATTTCCGTCCAAATCTTCTCGATCCCGGAAGCTTCCCCGATCAGAATCGCTTCCATCATGGCGCTGGTGTACTCGTCGCCCGCGTAGAGCGCCGCAATTCGCCGCAAGGCCGCGCCGCGAATGCCATAGACCACCGCCAGCGGCCGCGATCCGCAGACTCCAGGCAGGGTGCGGATCTCCGCGCCGCGCGCCACCGTGGCGGTCCAATAGATATGCTGCCGCGCCAGATAGGCGGTGAAGTCGAACGCGCCGGGATTGTTGAAATTACGCGGAGGGCGGAGGCGTGCATCGAATGCCACGCGCTGCCCATACGCGAGGCGCGGGATGTCCCTGTCGTCGTCAGAGAACTGGCTCACGCGGGCGCGCGCGCCGGCGGCGAGCTCCAAGGTGAACTGCATCCGGCCAGTAGTAAGCGCGGCTGGCTCCACCACGCAACCCTCGAGAAGTACGGTTTCGCGGGAACCCGCCTCAATGTATGGCGGAGGGCCAGGCCGATGCCATGCCTCCGTAAATGCCCCGGCCATGAGCAGAGCCAATAGCACACAGCCCCGCCTTAGATTTCCGTGCGCCAGCAAGGCCAGGCAGAGAAACGCCGCGACCGGCCACACGGCTTCGGAAAGGGAAAAATCAAAGGCCCGGCCCAGCCAGATCCCAACAAAGAGGGCAGTAGCGGGCAGGACCAGCGGCTCACGCATGGGCTGCCCATGTAATGGGAAGACCGCGAAAAAGTTCTTAACCAAAAACAACTACCGCGCCAGAGCGCCCCAAACGGAGCACCCAGGCGCGGCAGAATCTCGAAGCAGGTTCGAAGAGAAGCGGAACTAATCCTTCTTGTCTTCCTTTTTCTTCTTCTTCTTCTTGCCGTCTTCCTTCTTCTCATCCTGGGCGAAGGCAACGGTGACAGCGCCGGTGATCAGCGTCAAGCCGAGCATGAGGCTCATGAGCTTCTTCATTATTGTGATTCTCCTTGAGTTAAGTTGACGACTCGGGGCCGTCACAGCATTTCTATATTCTCAATATCACATGAAACCGGCCTTATCCGAGCATACCGGGCATTAAAATGTGTTCATCGTGGTCACCACAATAGTCTACGCTCTAATGCCCGTTGTTTCAAAGCGATACGCTTGGGCTTCTACAGGATGTGGGATGGGCCGGTGGAGACTCAGAAGCGCAAAGGGTGCGGCGCGCACCACCAAGGGAGTCGGGAACATGCTCGCGCCGCACTCCGTTTTGCGCGTGTTCCTCAGAAGCGCAAAGGCCGCGAAGGCGCGGCGCCAAGTGAAGCAGGAACCCGCGGGCTGGTGGCGCCGGAGCGAGTCCGTTTTGCGCGTGTTCCTCAGAAGGCCTTATGAAACGAGAAGAGTTGGCCCGTAGGCTTTCCCAGGCGAATCGTCTTAGCCGGGCGGAAGCGCGGGACCAAGTTGACGAACTGGTGCGAAAAGTCCTGGCATCGCTGCGCGCGGGAACTCCCGTGGACTTTCCCGGAGCCGGGAGATTGGTCTCGCGCCAAACGCGCGGAGGCGACCGGCGATGACGACGCGGGAGGCGGTGGCCGACATCGTGCGCCAGTGCCTGGAGGCGGGCCAGCGGGTGGAGATTGAGGGACTCGGCGTCTTCCGGACTTCCCGCCAGGGCTTGGAATTTCTGCCGCAGACGCAGCCGAACGTGTTCATCGCCTACGCGGTAGAAGACCGGCTGCTAGCGCGACGCCTGTGCGATTCCCTGCGGGCGGAAGCGTGCTCGCCCTGGCTCGATAAAGATAAATTACTGCCGGGACAGAACTGGCCGCGGGCCATCGAGCGGGCCATCGAGCGGGCCATCGAAGTTTCGGACGCGTTCGTGGCGTGCTTTACCTCACGCTCGGTGAGCAAGCCCGGGCAGTTTCAGTCAGAGTTGCGTTACGCACTGGACTGTGCCCGCAAACGGCCGCTGAGTGAAGAGGCGCCGTTTGTCATCCCCGTACGCCTGGAAGACTGCACGGTCCCGCGGCGGATTTCCGATCACGTCCAGTATGTAGACCTCTACCCGGATTGGAAAAAGGGCGTTCAACGGGTGGTGCGGGCGGTTCATCAGGCGGCGAAAAAACGGCCGCCGATCACATTGGCTTGATTACTTCACGTTGAGAATCTGAAACAGATTGCTGTAATCGTCGGTCCAGGAACGGAACCCTTTCTTGGGCGCGAGTTCGTAGGAGTAGGCGTCCTTGAAAGCTTCCGTCTCATAAAAACTCTTATCGGACGTGATCAAAACCCAAGTCGAGGAGGAAAAGTAACTGGCCTGATCTCCTTCGTCTTCCACGGCCCACGCCGAGCGGCCCACGGCTTGGGCGCCACCTTCACATACCGGCTTCAGGTCCAAATACCGGTTGGAAATGTGCAGCGCCAGCACGCCCTCCGGTTTCAGGTGGCGGAAATACAGTTGAATCGCTTCGCGCGTGAGCAAATGCACGGGGATGGCGTCACTGGAAAACGCATCGACGGCCAGAAGGTCGTAGTTCTGCGGACCTTCCTTCAATTGGTTTTCCAGCGTCAGCCGCGCATCACCCATGAGGATCGCTTTATCGGCCGGCGAATGCGGATAGAACGTAAACAGCGTCTGCGCGATCCGCTCGATGAGAGGGTTGATTTCGTAAACTCGGATGTAGTCGCCTGTGCGCCCGTAATTCGTCAGCACGCCGGAACCGAGGCCGACGAAGCCCGCGCGGATCGGTCCCTTGGCCTGCAATGCCGTAAGCGCGCGTCCCACGCCGGAACGCTTGCCGTAATAAGAAGTGGTCACATAGCGCAGCACGGCATCGGTCAACTGCGAGCCGTGGTTGATGGTACCGTGCAGCAGAGTGCGTTCGGCGTAATCCTGCGTGGCAAGATCGTCGCGCACTTCGAGCGGTCCGTAGAAGTTGCGGGTCTGCAACACCAGGTTCTTGGTGGCCGCGCGCTCCTGTTTGATCAGGTATCCGGCTAGAACGCCGGTGGCCACTAGAATCGCCGCGCGAATCGGCCATGCGACAAGCTTGGGCATTGTCACTTTCCAGACCGCGATCATCGCTAAAAGACCGCAGACGACTAGCGCGAGAGGCAACTCCCAATACGCGCTGAAGGCGCGTGGTGCGATGAGAGCAACAAAAATTCCGCCCAGCGCTCCGCCGAGTGAAACCATCAAGTAGAACAGCGTCAGATATTGCGGCGCGGGACGCCGGCGGGCCAGCTCTCCATGGCAGAACATGCAGGAGACGAACATGGCGGCCGCGAATCCGGGTATCGCATTCTTGATGTTGTAGTTCCCTTCATTGGCATAGAGCATGTAGGCCATGCCGCCGAGTGCCGGCACCAGCAGCGGGATGAACAGCCAGCGTTGGTAGATACGGTCGCTTTCAAAAGCGAAGATGAAGGTCAGTAGATAAAGAGTGAGCGGCAGAATCCACAGCAAAGGAATGGGAGCTACGTTCTCGCTCATGTGGTTGGTGATGGAAACCAGCAGCACGGACGCGCAGGCAGCGAGAACGACCCAGAAGATCAGTTGCCATGCCGTGGGCCTCTCGGTGGCCTCACCATTGGTGTTTACTTCAGTGGCGAAACTGGTTTCGACAGACTCCCGGCTCACCCATGCTGTGAATGCGCAGACCGCGGCGAATACAACGTACACGCCGGTCCAGGTGTACGCCTGGGGGCGCGTACCAAGCCGCGGTTCCACCAGAAACGGATAGCTGACCAGCGCCAGCATGGAGCCGAAATTGGAGAGCGCAAACAAACGGTAAGGAACGCTGGAACCGGTGCGGCGCACAAACCAGGCCTGCAGCAGAGGGCTGGTCGAGGAGAGCAAGAAATACGGCAGGCCGATGGTCGCGGCCAGCAGCAGCAGAATCCGCAGCGTCGGGTCGCCCGCCTCCGTGGGCCGCCAGGAAGGCGACGGCAGAATCGGCAGCAGCAAGCAACTCACGGCGAGGAGCGCCAGATGGAGCTGCATTTGCGCGCGGGATTTCAAGAAGCGGATCGAGAGATGCGCATAGGCATAGCCGCCCAAAAGCAGGAGCTGGAAAAACAGCATGCTGGCGCTCCACACCGCTGCCGAGCCCCCGAACCAGGGCAGGATGATTTTGGCAATGAGCGGCTGCACCTGAAAGAGAAGGAACGCGCTTAGGAAAATGGTGACAGCGTAAAGGGTCATGTAAGGCGGTTTATTTAATGATAGTGATGATATTGCTGAAGTCGTCGGTCCAGGCGGGGAATCCGGCTTTGGGGAGCAGGGGGCTGACAATGCTGCCGTCGTCTTCACCAAAATGCCGTGTCTCAAAAAAGTCTTGATTCGGAGCCAGGACCACCCACGTCGTACCCGTGTAGTAGGGCTGCAAAATGCCGTCGTCTTCAATGACACGGCCGTGCCAGCCGAGGGCGGCCATGTTCTGCGCGACCACGGGTTTCAGATCCAGATAGCGGTTGGAAATATGCATCGCCAGCACTCCGCCGGGCTTCAAGTGGCGCAGATACACCTGGTAGGCTTCACGCGTCAGCAAATGCATGGGAACGGCATCGCTCGAGAAGGCATCGAGAGTCAGCAGGTCCAAATTCTCGTTGGGCATGGCTTCCAGCACCAGCCGCGCGTCGCCCATGTAAACTTCTGGTTTCGTGCGGCAGCCCTTGAGGAAACCGAACTGGTGGGACGCGACATCCAGCACCTGGGAATTGATCTCGTAGTAATGCAGGGTGTCCCCCGGGCGCGCCAAAGTGGCCGTGACGCCCGCACCGAGTCCGATCACGCCGATGCGTACCGGGCCCCTGGTGTCGTGCAGCGCGCGGATCACGCGATTGATACCTGACGTTGGTCCGAAATAAGAAGTCGGAATATGACCCTTGTCATCTTCTTTGAGCTGCGTGCCGTGGTCGATGGTTCCATGAACCAGAACGCGCTGGGCGGGAGTTCCCTTGTCGGCCGCGTCGTCACGCACGTGCATCACGCCGTAGAAATTGCGCACGGAGCGCACGTAGTGGCGGTCTTTTTTCCAATCGGTATAACCGAGATAAGTGGCGAATCCCAGCGTCGCGAGCACGAGCCCGGCGCGCATCCAGATGGGCTGGGGAACGCCCGGAGTGCGATTCCATAACACACAGGTCACCAGCGCCGCACATCCCACCAGGGCGATGGGGAACTCCGAATAGTCGTGAAACAGACGCGGTGAAAGCAGGGCCACAAACAGGCCGCCGATGGCTCCGCCGATCGAGATCATCAGGTAGAACTGCGTGAGATGGCGCGGATGCGGACGGCGGCGCGCTAGCTCGCCGTGGCATACCATACAGCACACAAATAACGAGCCGCACAGCGCGAGAACCAGTCTCTTGATGTCCTCATTGTTTTCATACAGCCTGATTCCCCAGGTCAGTGCGCCCAGCGCCATGGGGAACAGCGGCAGGAACAGCCAGCGCGGATACAGCCGGTCGCTTTCAAAACACAGGATGAAGCTGAGCAGATACAGGCTCAAGGGCGCGACCCACAACAGCGGAATCGGCGCAACGTTCTGCGTGAGGTGGCTGGTCACGGCCAGCAAGAGGACCGAAGCACACGCCGCCAGGCCGATCCACAGCAGTTGGTCGGCGAGGCCAGGGGCGTCGCTTTCGTCACCCGCTTCCGCGTGTATCGGCGCATCCCCTCCGCGCGATCTCCATGCAGCCAGCGCGCAGGCAGCGGCGAACGCCGCGAAACCCCACGACCACGTGACGCCCTGCAAGTGCAGCGGCATCCTGGGTTCGATTAGTGTTGGATAGCTGATGAGCGCCAGCATCGATCCGAAATTGGAAAGCGCAAACAAACGGTACGGCACCGCACCGTGACGGGCGCGCACGAACCAGGCTTGCAATAGAGGACTGGTCGCCGAAAGCAGCATGTAGGGCAGACCGATGGTCGCGGCCAGCAGGATCAGGATTCGCGGCGTGGGATCGGCGGCGCCCGTGGCTTTCCACACGGGATTGGGAATGATCGGCAGGGTCAGAAGGCTCACCGCCAGTAACGCAGTGTGCGTCCAGAATTGCTGCTTGGGTTTCAAAAACCGGATGACGAGGTAAGCGTAAAAGTACCCCGCCAGCAGCAGGAGCTGGAAAAATAGCAGCGCCGCGCTCCACACCGCCGCCGAACCGCCGAACCACGGCAGAATGAACTTCGCGATGAGAGGCTGGACCTGAAAGAGCAGGAATGCGCTCAGGAAAATCGTCGCCGCATATACCATCATGCAAAGAGCTTAGGATAACGTAAACGCGGGTGGAGGCGAATGAAGGGGAGTTAAGCCGCAGGCAATTCAATCGGTTTGAATTATTTCGAGCGCGTTCCGATGTGGCGAGTCCGTGGGCATCAGGCCCCGCATCCGTCTGTCAAAGGTCACGAGGCGAGCTCGGTTGCGAATCGCCAGGTCGAGAAGGATCGCGTCGGCGATCTGTTGGTGTCCCGAGACTCTTTCCTGTATCTCCGGCAACATTTCGGTCAATCCGGTTAGTTGAGGAAAGAAGTGGTGGAACGGATCGCGGCAGTGGTCGTTAAGCGCTTCGACGGCCTGCGCCACACTCACGCGCGAACCCACGATCGGCGGTTGAACAGATAGGCGCACGAACGCTGCCTGCGTTAACGGGCACGTGGCCCAGCCGTTCTGCCGATTGCTCGCGAACCACTTGCGGGCCGCCGGGTTGTGAATGTGTTCCGTCCACGACAGTGCGATCAGCATGTTCACATCGAGAAGCGCGATGCTCACAGTTTCCGGAAGTACTTGGCGTAGGCCAGGTCGTCCTCATCCAGTGCACGCTGGACATCCACAGGATCAATTTTCTTGGCCAGAGGGACGTCGAACATCAGCCAGCCGGTTTCCGGGTCCCTACACGTGGTGACGGGGGTGTTGATACCTTTTCTTGCCAAATCGGAAAGCGCCTCTCCTACTGATACTTGATGCGTAAGCGCCATGGATTTAGCAACTTTCAGGACGTCTTCGTCGATATTCAGCGTGGTTCGCATCGTGATGATATGATGGCACAGTGATGTCTTGATGTCAACAGCATCGCTACCAGGTTAAGGCATGAATCCTTACGGCAACTTCTCCTTCAGCATCCGGTTCACCGTCGCCGGATCAGCTTGGCCACGGCTGGCTTTCATCGCTTGACCCACCAGGAAGCCGACGACCTGCTGCTTGCCGCTCTTGTATTGCTCGACCTGCTTGGGGTTGGCGGCGATTACCTCGTCGATGATCTTGCCGAGCGCGCCCTCGTCGCTGATGGATTCCAGGCCCTCGCGCTTCATGATGGCTTCGGGATCGTCTCCGGTCCCGGCCATCTTGGGGAAAATGTCCTTGGCGAGTTTGCCGTTGATTTTGCCCGAGCCGATGAGCGCGATCAGTTTGCCCAGTTGCTCGGCGGAAACCGGCGAGTCCTCGATTTCCCTGCCCTCCTGCTTCAGGAGAGCCGAGAGATCGCCCATCACCCAGTTGGCGGCGGCGCGGGCATCGCCACTCGCGGTCACCACTTTCTCGAAGTACTCGCTCATCGGGCGCGTGGCGGTGAGCACGCCGGCGTCGTACTCGCGGAGGCCGTGGTCCTGAATGAAACGCCGTCGCCGCGAAGCCGGCAGCTCCGGCATTCTCGCGCGCACGCGTTCGCGCCACTCGTCACTGATGCGCAGAGGGACCAGGTCGGGCTCCGGGAAATAGCGGTAGTCATGCGCGTGTTCCTTGCTGCGCATGCTGATGGTTTCGTCGAGATCGGCGTTGTAGAGGCGGGTCTCCTGGACCACGCGCCCGCCGCTCTCGATCAAAGCAACTTGGCGGGCGATTTCGTAGTCGAGCGCCATCTTCAGAAACTTGAAAGAGTTCAGGTTCTTGACCTCGGCCTTGGTGCCGAACTGAGGCGCGCCCTTCAGGCGCACGCTGACGTTGGCGTCGCAACGCAGGTGGCCTTTCTCCATGTCGCAGGTGGAGACGTTCAGGTACTGCATCACCTGCTTGATTTCGGTCAAATACGCGTGCGCTTCATCGGAGGTGCGGATTTCGGGCTCGCTGACGATTTCGATGAGCGGCGTGCCGCTGCGGTTGAGGTCGACGTAGGTGTAGCGGTCGGAATCCTTGAAGCCGTCATGGATGCTCTTGCCGGCGTCGTCTTCCATGTGAACGCGCGTTACACCGATGCGCTTGGTCTCGCCGGCCACGTTGATTTCGACGAAACCGTGCTCGGCCAGAGGCTGATCGTATTGCGAGATCTGGTAACCCTTGGGCAGGTCCGGATAGAAATAGTTTTTGCGCGCGAAAATAGACTTCGGATTGACCGTGCAGTTCAGCGCCAGCGAGGCCTCGATGGCCAGTTTGACCGACTGACGGTTGAGAACCGGAAGCGCCCCGGGGAGTCCGAGGCACACGGGGCACACGTTGCTGTTGGGCGCGGCGCCAAAGCTCGTGGGGCAGCCGCAAAAAATCTTGGTGTGCGTGGCGAGCTGGACGTGAACTTCCAGGCCGATCACCGGCTCGTACTTGGCGATCATCTCCGGCGTCGCCAGCGTTTCCGCGTAAGGCATGCCGGTTACCTCTTCACCAATTTGCGGACGTTGGTGCCGGTCACTTCGCCGAGGTAGATGGCGCCTTTGGAATCCACGGTGACCGCGGTGGCATTGTTCAGCCCTTCGATTTTCTCGATGATCTTGCCGTCTTTCAGGTTGGCGATGTACAAGCAATTGTTTTTGGTGCCGTCCACGGCATAAAACTTGTTGCCCTTGATGAACACGCCCCAGGGTGTGCCGAAGTTGGTCCACTGCTTGATGAACTTGCCGTTCTGGTCGAAAATCTGGATGCGGTCGTTGGAGCGGTCACCGACATAGATGAGACCCTTGGAGTCAATGGCAATGCTGTGCGGCTGATCGAACTGGCCCGGCTCTTTTCCTTTTCCGCCCCACCACTTGATGAATTTGCCATCCTTGTCGAATTTCACAACGCGCGTGTTGGGGCCTTCGCCGTCGGCGATAAAGAAATCGCCGTTCTTGGCCACGGTCACGTCGGCCATGCCATTGAAGGTGTCCTGCGAAGTGTTGTCGCCCTTCACGCCCTTCTTGCCGATGGTCAGCAGGAGCTTTCCCTCGGGAGTGAACTTGAAAGCCTGCATGTCGCCGCGGTCGGTGAGCCAAATGTCGCCGAAACGATCGACGCGCAGGAAGTGCGTCTGCCCGAATTTGATATCGCCGCCCCAGGAACGCAGGAATTTCCCGTTGCGGTCAAACACCACGACCGGCATAGCCGGGTTGCGCTGGAAGACGTAGACGTTGTCGTGGGAGTCGACTTCGACGCCCGTGGCGGCTCCCCACTTGGTCATCCCCTGCGGGAACTGGGCCCAGTTTTCGACGGTTTGGTAATGGCTTTCGGCGGCGGCGAGTGTGGCCGCAATGAATAGGCCCAGCGCGGCGCACTTCAATATACGGTTGATCATTCTGCGGACCATCTTAGCAAACGGCCCGCGGAAGGCTTCTCCGTCTACTACTTTCCGCCGCCGCCCGCGCTGGCCAAGTAATACGCCGGCAGCGTGGGCTTGGTGTCACGCAGGATCTCGAGAATCGCCGTGCGGTCGGCGGCGGAAAGCTTCGCGTAGCGTGCGCCGGTAGCTTTGCCCGACAGGATGCCATAGAGGCGGCGATAGAGCGCGTCCTTGGCCGCGGCCGGCAGGTTGTCGAAGGCTTCGCTGTAGATGAAATAGCTCATCGGATAGCGGAACATCCGGGTCTTCAGATCGAAATCGCGAACCGAGCGGCCCTTTTTGTCGCGCGGCCCGCGCTCGGGAAAGGTCTTGGTAAAGGTCGAAATACCCGTGATCGGATACTTGATGCGGGCTTCGTCGGCAAACAACATGTAGGCCGCGACTTCCTCCACCAGAAACTTGAAGCGGTCCTGGAACTGAGCCATCTTGTTGTCGGCGGCAGCCAGACGCGTCTCCCATCCCAACCGGATCAGCAGGTCCGTCATGCGGGTCTGATGTTCGTAGGTCATCAGCGCAACCATGTCGCTGGTGGGCGCCAAATAGAGCGACGTGTCAAACTTCTTTTCCAGGCTGGCGAGGTTGCTATCCCGCTGGTCAAGCACCGTGGGATGCCGCGGGTCAATGGAAATGGCGTTGCCGCGCGTGAGCGTCTGGCCGGCGTTGCCGGTCACGTACCAGCCGCCCCAGCGGTTTTCGATCGGCGTGCGGTGATCGGTGATGTCCTGCGCGCCGCGGAAAGCGGGCGTTCCATCGGCCGAAGTGTAGGAAGATGCGATCAGGAGCCCGGGAATATTCAAGGTGCCGGTGCTGAGATGGCAATTCAGGCACTCCGTGGTCCGGCGCAGAAAACTGGGTTTGTCGTTCTTGCGGACATCCAGCGAATAAAATTGGATCGCTTGATTGCGGTCGAGAGAAACGAACTCCAACACGTCTCCGCGCTGGACCGTGCCGACCGAGACGGAGTCATTGAAGTACAACGCCCGCGGCGTGGCCGGCGAGATGCGAGGCGACTGAAAGCTGGTTTTGGAAAACACCAGCACCTGCGAATCAATATTGACGCCCAGATTCTTTAGGACGCTCGGCAGGTAACCGAACTTGGGATCGAACTCGAGTTTGGCGTGCCCGGACTGCAGCCGCTTTTCCAGCAGTCCCACAGGGTCCGTGCCGGGCGCGGCGTCGTAGTTGATCGTTGCGTGGTCGAACGGAAGATAGGGGTAAGTGGTGTTGTCGTCAGTCTGGCCTAGAAGGCGGAGACATCCAGACAAGATCAAGATCACGTGCGCCAACGGCCTGGTTCGTGTTGTCATAAGCTTCCCAAAAGATGTGCGAGCAATTTAAAGCCCGTTCCGGCTAATCTTTCTAACCTGCTGAACTATAACTGGACAGTATTATCCAGAATTATGGGGACTGGGTCAAGACCCCTCGCAAATGGGGCATAAAACCCAGTTCGGACTGGATTCCCACCCTTTTCACCGCTGGCAAATCTGTTACTATTTGGTCATATGAAGACGCTCTCGCTCCCCGGTGGTATCGGCGCTCGATGATTCCCAGCAGATTCCCTCCCCGCCGGCCGAGAATACGAGAAAACGTCAACGAAGCGATTCGCGCGCGCGAAGTACGAGCGGTGTTTCCGGACGGATCCGTCGAAGTGATGCCCACTCCGGCCGCCGTGCGGAAGGCTCAGGAAATGGGGCTCGATTTGATCCTCATCGCTCCCACCGCTGAACCGCCGGTTGCCAAGGCCATGGATTACGGCCAATGGCAATATGAAAACAAGAAGAAGCAGCACGAGGCCAAGAGAAAGCAGCACATCATTCAGGTGAAGGAGTTGAAGTTCCGCCCCAACACCGATGATCACGATTACGACTTCAAAAGAAACCACGCCATCCGGTTTCTCCAGGAAGGCAATCGTGTGAAGGCGATCGTCCAGTTCCGCGGGCGTGAAATCGCGCACACGGACCTGGGGCGGAAGCTGCTGTTACGGTTCGCCGAAGATTTGTTGCAGTACGGAAGCGTGGAAGGTCAGCCTCGTCTGGAAGGCCGCAACGCTCACGTGATTATTAGCCCGAACAAAGCGGCGCTCCCGGTAAAGGAAAAAGCGGAGAAGCCGAAGGCTCCCCCGGCCCAGCCGGAGTCAAACTAGCCTGCATTTCGCACACGAGATTGCTTACGGAGGAGCAGATCCCAACGTGGAGCGGGCTTGAGCCTGCGACGGGGACTTGAGTCTCCGGTTCGAAGTGTGGTTATACCGCTGCGGAGGCTGAAGCCTCCGTTGCAGGCTCAAGCCCGCTCCACGCTGGGCCCCGGTATGGCTCTTTCTGATCTACCTTGGGACGTTGTGAGAAATGCAGGCTAGTTCCCGGACGGAGCTTCGGGCGCGAACACGTGTTCGGCCATGGCACGCTTGAGAGCCGTCAGGCCTTCCCCCGTCGCGCTGGAGATCTTGAAGAACGGCAGGCCGTGCTTCCTGGCCAGCTTCTGAACGGTTTTGACGCGGGCCGGATCCTGCGCCGCATCGAGCTTGGTTGCCACCACAATCATCGGTTTCTTGGCCAATTCCGCCGAGAAACTGGCCAGCTCACTCAGAATCACCGCGAAGTCGTGCGCGGGGTCGCGCCCGGTGTCGGAGATATCCACCAGATGCGCCAGTAGCCGCGTGCGCTCGACGTGGCGCAGGAATTGGATGCCCAGGCCGTGGCCTTCGTGCGCGCCTTCGATGAGCCCCGGAATATCGGCGACCACAAAGGAGTGGTCATCATCGGCGCTGACCACACCCAGGTTCGGTTCCAGCGTGGTAAACGGATAGTCGGCAATTTTCGGCTTGGCGGCTGAGATCCGCGAAATCAGAGTGGACTTGCCGGCGTTGGGAAAGCCTACGAGGCCCACATCGGCGAGCAGCTTGAGTTCCAGGTGCAGGCGCTTCAGTTCGCCCGGCTTGCCGTCTTCGTGTTCGGTGGGAGCCTGATGCGTGGACGTCGCAAAGCGCGCATTGCCCCGCCCGCCGCGCCCGCCTTGGGCGACGATAAAACGGTCGCCGGGAGTGGTGAAGTCGTGCAGCAGCGCGCCGGTCTCCAAATCGTAGACCACGGTTCCCACCGGCGTGGAGATTTCCTTGGATTCGCCATCGCGACCGGTCTTCGAACTGCCTTCGCCGTGACGGCCACGTTCACCCTTGTGCTCGGGGTTGTAGCGGAAGTTCAGAAGAGTATTATGATGCTGGCTGGCCACCATCACCACGTCGCCGCCGTGTCCGCCGTCACCGCCGCTAGGGCCTCCGCGCGGGACAAACTTCTCCCGGCGAAAAGCCATGCAACCGTTGCCGCCGTCGCCGGCTTTGACCAGGATATTAACTTCGTCTATGAACACTGGCAGCCTCGCGCGTCAGGATTCGGGCGCGAGAAAGAGCGCGCGTTATTCGGCAGCTTCGACGTTGACGAACTTTCCCATGCGGCCGCGGTCGCGAAAATTCACCGTGCCCGTGACCTTGGCAAACAGCGTGTCGTCCTTGCCGAGGCCCACGTTGATGCCGGGCTTGATCTTGGTGCCGCGCTGGCGGACGATGATGGAGCCTCCGGGAACAAATTGCCCGCCGAACACCTTCACGCCCAGCCGTTGCGCATTCGAGTCGCGCCCGTTTTTGGAACTGCCTAATCCTTTTTTATGTGCCATGACTGACTCCTAGGCGATCTCGTGGATCTGCACGCGGGTGAAGTTCTGGCGATGGCCGATGGTGCGCTTGTATTGCTTCTTGCGCTTAAACTTGAACACCAGGGTCTTCTTGTCGCGGTCATGCTCGGTGATGGTGCCGCGGACCACGGCGCCTTCAGCAGCCGCGCCGGCTTTCACGCTATCACCGTCGATAACGGCCAGAACGCGATTGAACTCCACCTGCGCTCCGATTTCACCCGCAAGCGTCTCCACCTGCACCGCCTCGCCGGGCGTTACCCGGTATTGCTTCCCGCCTGTTTCAATCACTGCGTACATACAGATTCTCTCTCTCAGAAAGTACCCGAAGGTTCTTTGCATCGTCCTCACACGCTCATATTGCTATAGGAGTGATCTAGCGGAGGATCGGAACTTTTAGTGTACTACAAAGGGACATTACGACGCTCTAACCAGCAAGAACGTTCCGGATGCGCCGCAACAGCGGATCAAGTTACCGCGCATCGTATTGAATTCCCACTATCAGTTTAAATTCCCATTATCTGTTGATGTTAGGATGTCACAAGGGCCGAAAGCTGATTTCACCAGTAGCGTCCGGCTATAAGTCGAGCAGATTCAACTGCTTGAAAATTGCGTCTGATTTTTCTTGGGAATGTACTCGTCCGAAGGCGTGTAAAATGGGCACTTCCTCGAACAGAGTGAGGCTGAGCACCTGTAGGATTTCGTGA
>SHUM01000072.1 GCA_009691245.1 Acidobacteriota bacterium
TGACCTGCCCGGCGATTTCGATACCAGCCGAAGTGAGAGAGAATCTCATGAAGGAGGTATTTGAATATGCCGATGCAGAGGTACAAACCAGAGCAGATCGTAACGGTGTTGCGGCAGGTTGAAGTGGCGGTGGCCAGCGGGAAGACAACGCCGCAAGCGTGCAAGGAAGCCGGGATCACCTTCAGCACAAAGATGTCATTGTCGCCAATTGGGGTAAGGTCCAAAGCGCTGCCCAGCTTGGTGCCGGAAACGTAGAAGCCGCTGGAATCGGCAGTGACTCCGGTGCCAAAGTCATTCAACCCGTTGCCAAACTGGCGGGTGCCCAACTCAGTCCCGTTGGAATCGTAAAGCCGGATGAAGGCATCCTGGCCGCCGACAAACGTCTGGCCCGGAAGTGGTCCGTCGGCCGATCCGGTAACCAATAAAATTTCAGTGCCAACGGCCAACCCATAAACATCGTCCGCATCACCAGTGCCGCCAAATTGCCGCACCCACTGGGATACGCCGCTGAGGTTGAACTTGATGACGAAGCTATCCCACACGCCGCCAACTTTGGTCTGAGTCGCCAGAGTGCCTGTGGTCCGTCCTCCAACGTAAACACCTCCAGGGCCGACCGCCACGGCATGGGACTCCTCATTCTGAGTCAGAGAACCGAATTGCTGGGTCTACACAACCGCTCCACTATGGTCGAACTTGACCAGGAATCCATCGCCCAAGCCGCTGGGGCCCGCGAACGCTCCACCGGTGGTCCAGGTGACATAAACGCCAGAATTATCAATCGCGACACCATTCGCGCTCTCGCCGTCGACGGTGCCGAACTGGCGTGTCCATAGCACAGCTCCATTGCCATCATATTTGCGAATAAAGGCGTCCTTTCCTCCCCCAACCGGGAAGCCTGGGGTAAGATTCGAGCCGCAGCAATTGACGACGCCCACAACGTAAACTCCAGAGGTATGCGACACGACGGCGAGCGCCTCGTCGTCGGATAGCGTTCCAAACTGCCGCGTCCAAACTTCCGCACCGCTTGCATCGTACTTGCGGATGAAGGCATCCGTACCGTCCTGCCGCGACTGTTGCGGCAGCGTACCACTGGTCCAGCCGACTACGTAAACACCAGCACCGTCGGCGGCTGCACCCGTCGCCACATCTTGGGCCGCGGTGGTGGCGCCGAACTGGCGTGTCCACGTCTGGTTTCCCAAGGTATCGAAACGAGTCACGAAGGCATCACGATCATTCAGGTTTGTGTTGATTTGTCCGGGCAGTACGCCGATGGTATCACCAACCACATAGACATTGCCCTCCATCGTCGATATGGAATTGCCGGCCTCGGCGCGGCCAGTGCCATACTGACGCGCCCACTGAATGTTCTGCGACTGCGCAATAAACGGAAAAAGTAGAATCGCCCAGATTAGGCCGACTTTTCGGATTTTCCCAACGCGCGAAGGTGAGGCTTCTGAAAGTTGCATGTGATTTGCTACTATTCCCGAATAGCCCAGTACCCGAAGGCCTGAACGAAAGATGCGGCGCGATCCAAGCGCTCGCCTCTTCAGATTCTATCACTCCGCGCATTGCGCATTGGTAAAATATAAGTCAGAAAAAAGTCGTAAGTGATGAGAAAAAAGCGGCGAATTCTCAGCGAGAACCGAGATTCCGCCGCCAGCTTGAAGCTCTATAATTAAGACTAGAGGAGTTGGCGCAGAACATACGGAAGAATGCCGCCGTTTTGGTAATACTGGCCTTCTTCCGGCGTGTCGATGCGGACGATGGCGGTGAACTGCTTCGCTGCGCCGGCTTCATCCGTGACTTTCACGGTAATCCTTTTATCGCCATTCATAGCTTTGGCGATGCCGGCGACGGCGAAAACTTCGCGGCCTGTGAGTCCGAGAGATGTGGGCGTTTCTCCCGGCTGAAACTGGAGCGGCAATACACCCATGCCCACCAGATTACTGCGGTGGATACGCTCGTAGCTCTCGGCGATGACCAGTCGCACGCCAAGAAGCTGCGGGCCTTTCGCCGCCCAGTCGCGCGACGAGCCGGAGCCATATTCCTTGCCCGCCAGAATCGCGAGAGGCACGTTCTCCTGTGCGTACTTCTCGGAGGCGTCGAAGATAGTCATGGGCGCGCCGTCCGGCAGGTGGACGGTGACGCCGCCTTCGGTTCCCGGCGCGAGCATGTTCTTAAGGCGGATGTTGGCGAACGTGCCACGGATCATCACTTCGTGATTGCCGCGGCGCGCGCCGTAGGAGTTGAAGTCCTTCGGCTGAACTCCTTTGGAGATGAGATATTTCCCGGCGGGGCCTTCAGCAGGGATGGAACCGGCAGGTGAGATGTGGTCCGTGGTAACGCTATCGCCGAGGACAGCGAGAACGCGCACGCCCTTCAGGTCTTCCACTGCGGCTGGCTGGCGGCTCAGATTATCGAAGAACGGCGGTCGCTTGACGTATGTAGAATCCTGCTCCCAAATAAATCGGTCTCCAGATGGGATAGAAAGAGATTGCCAGGATGCGTCCCCATCAAACACATTGGCATATTGCGCGCGAAACATTTCGCTGCCAAGGGCTGCCGCGACGGTGTCGGCAACTTCTTTAGTGGTGGGCCAGATGTCGCGCAGAAAAATCTCCGCACCCTGCGCGTTGCGCCCCACGGGCTGCGTGGAGAGATCAATATCCATGCGTCCAGCAAGGGCGTAGGCGACCACCAACGGAGGCGATGCCAGATAGTTGGCCCGGACCTGCGGATGGATGCGGCCCTCGAAATTTCGGTTGCCGCTCAACACGGATGCGGCGATGAGGTCGTTGTCCTTGATCGCCTTGGAGACTTCGTCAGGCAGCGGGCCGCTGTTGCCGATGCATGTCGTGCATCCATATCCGACCAAATTGAAACCAAGCTGATCGAGGTAGGTCATCAGCCCCGCTTTGTTGAGGTAATCCGTTACCACCTTTGATCCGGGAGCCAGACTGGTCTTCACCCACGGCGACATGGTGAGACCTTTCTCGACAGCCTTCTTGGCAACCAGTCCAGCCGCAAGGAGAACCGAGGGGTTGGATGTGTTGGTGCAACTCGTGATGGCGGCAACCACCACGGCACCATCACTCAATTGGCCGCTCTTACCACTCAGCGACACCGGCACACTGCGCCGAGTGGCGTCGGTGCGCTGCTTGCCCAGCAGCTTCGGCATCTCGGCATCAAATTTTGACTTCATCTGTCCCAGCGGAACCCGGTCCTGCGGACGGCGTGGACCGGCCAGACAAGGTTCGATGCTACCAAGCTCCAGCCCGAGATTTTCTGAATAGACTGACTCATCAAGGCGGTCTGTTCCAAACATGCCCTGCTCGATAGCATAAGCGCGGACCAACGCCACCGCGCTCTCATTGCGGGCCGTGAAGCGCAGGTACTTCAGCGTCTCCTCATCAATGGGGAAGATGCCGATGGTGGCACCGTACTCGGGACACATGTTGGCGATGGTCATGCGATCCGCGGCGGCGAGCGAGGCTAGGCCGGGGCCGTAGAACTCCACGAACTTGCCTACCACGCCATGCTTACGCAGATGTTCTGTGATGGTTAGCACCAGATCGGTGGCTGTCGCGCCTTCCGGCATCCGACCTGTCAGCTTGTAACCAACAACTGGCGGTATCAGCATGGTGCTCGGCTGACCTAGCATCGCAGCCTCTGCTTCAATGCCGCCAACGCCCCATCCGACGCATCCCAATCCATTGACCATGGTGGTGTGAGAATCCGTTCCCACCAGAGTGTCCGGATAGGCCGACAGCTTCCCGTGAAGGTTGTGCTCGAAGACGACGCGCGCCAGATATTCGCAGTTCACCTGATGCACAATGCCAGTGTCCGGGGGGACCACGTTGAAATTACGAAATGCTGTCTGCGCCCAGCGCAGGAACATGTAGCGTTCCTTGTTGCGCTCAAATTCCAGCGCGGCATTTTTCTGGAAAGCGTCCGCAGTGCCGAAGTAATCCACCTGAACGGAATGGTCGATAACCAGTTCCGCCGCTTGCAATGGGTTGATCTTCTTCGCATCACCACCCATCGCCGCGAGGGCGTCGCGCATCGCCGCCAAATCGGCAACGGCGGGAACTCCGGTAAAATCTTGCAATAAGACGCGAGCCGGCATGAAGGATATTTCCTTCTGCGAGGTGGCCTTCGGGTCCCACCGCGCGAGGCTCTCGATGTCTTCCTTCTTGAAAAAACGGCCATCCTCATTGCGCAACAAGTTTTCGAGCAGCACCTTCAGACAGAACGGCAATCGTGACGGCTTGCCGATGCCTTGCTTTTCAAGAGCATCGAGACGAAAAATATCATATGATTTCGCGCCTACCTGTAGTGCGCCGCGGCTGCCAAAACTATTGCTCATGTGAAGGTTACCTTCCCGGAAAAAATGACTGGCCCAAACATTTCATCGTAGCACAGGATGAGGCCTAAGGAATGTGTATGAATGAGGCCAGCGATGGTTGAACTAAAGAGAATAGTCGGGCACTGGGGATGGCACTTTTGGTATTGATATCCCCATGCGCAAGGAGCTAAATGAGGGTAGATAACGTCTCCGCATGGCAATTGGAGTAAGTTGGAGGCGGGAGGGAGGACGATGGAACCACCGAACGACTCACGAGTGAGCGGGCCGCGTCCTAACGGAATCCAAGTGTATTTGGCGAAGAAACAGCTTGCTGGATCCACCACATCTGACCAATAGCTAGCTCGGTACTTTTGCCGTAGCGATGGGGCGATTGCCCATAGGCCAGTATGAACTCCGCGGCACGGCTCGCCTGCTCACGAACTCGTTCCATAATTCACGGTTACCAGGCAGGAGTGCGATGGCGCCACCTGACTGTATACGAGTGAGCGGGCCGTTTCCAACTGGAACAAACGAGTGTTCATCTGAGAAACATGCTGGTGGATACTCCCAATCTGGCCAACAATTAGCTCGGCATCTCTAACCGCAGCGAAGGGCGATCGCCCACAGGCCAGCATGAAACTCCATGGAGCGGCTCGCTCGCTTTCATTTTTTTTTGTACCCTGCCCGCCGACTACACTCCCGAATACACTCGCAGTCACAGCACGGTTTACCAACTACCCGCCAGCTACAATACTCACAACATCACTATGGGCACACAGAATATATTTGAATTTATTGGATTTGAATTATCTGACAACTTGCTTTTAATACATTAGTTAACTTGCGCCTCTACCTGTTAATACGCGCGGGATCGTGCGCAGAATAATCTTAATATCAAGCGACAGGGACCAATGGTCGATGTAGTCCATATCCAGCTTCATCCAGCGGGCGAAGCTCAGATCGTTGCGACCTTCCAGAATCCACAAACAAGTTAATCCAGGCTTCATGCGCAGCCGACGGCGCTGCCATTTCTCGTAGCGGAGAACTTCTTCCGGCAACGGCGGCCTGGGCCCGACGAAAGACATATCCCCCTTGAGGATATTAAAAAGCTGAGGGAGTTCGTCAAGGCTGGTCTTGCGCAGGAACCGACCCATTGCCGTAACGCGGGGATCAGCCTTGATCTTAAAGACCGGACCGTCCATCTCGTTCAGATGCTCCAGGAACTGGCGTTCCTGCTCCGCCTCCGCATTCATGGAACGAAATTTGTAGAAAACAAAACGGCGGCCTGCCAGCCCGCAGCGGACTTGACGAAATATCGCTGGCCCTCGTGAGGTCAGGCGAATCATCAGGGTAATCAAAGCCAGAAGTGGAGAGAGCAGAGAAAGCAGGAAGAGCGCCAGCCCCAGGTCAATGGCTCGCTTCACAAATAGCAAGTACTCGTTAACCGGTGTGGTGGAAAACGTCAATAAGGGTAAGTCATCCAGGCGGTCCAGCGTAATTTCGGAACGGAAATGCGGAAAGAAGTCCACCAGAACCCGCGTGCGCACTCCCTGCTCTTCGCAAAGCAGGAATAACTCTTCCAGTCTCTCGAGCTGCTGCTTGGACACGGCAAAGAGAATTTCGTCAATGATGTGCTCTTCCAGAAGGCGCTGGACATCTCCCAGTTCGTACAGTGGATAATCTCGTCCTAACTCTTCACGGCACACCAAATCAATGGGGCCACTGCCGTCGTCCTCCCGCACCAGACCAATTACACGATCTCCTTTTTCCGCATTCTTATTCAGGCTGCGCAACACTTCCAGCGCTTTCGGACCGGTGCCAACAATCAAAAACCTCTGTGGCTGCGATAAGCCGGACTGGAGAAACTCGCGCATGCGGTGCGCCGCAAGGCGATAGCCAAGCTGCAAGAAGTAATTGGTGATAAGGAACAATCCAACAAACAAGCGGCTTACTTCGCCAAGTTTGATGACGTAGATGGTACTAACGATGAACAAGGAAAACCAAAAAGTCTGTTTGGTAGTCTGGCTGGCTGACCGCAGCGCATCAAACTTGTGCGGACCAGCATATTGGCCTAGCGCCATTCCGGTAGCGGCCCATAGCCCCGCCGCCGAGAGGAGCAGTCCAGTAAATGTCCCTGCGGCAAGATAAAATTCCTGAAATTCCGGAGCAATGGCCCTGGCGAAGTATGCCAACTGAAATGAGAAGGCGACAAGGATCAACTCGGAGAGGATCAGCAGGACCCACAGCAAATTGGCGCGGCGAGTAAACATAGCTTCTATATCACCAGCACGAGCAATTCTCTGAAACGTTGGATCGAAATATCAACAATCAATCCCAGCCGATTACAGACGGACCAGCCAGTCACATAGAGATTGCGAGTTTACCAAAATATGCCGACTGCAATCAAGTAAGTCCAAGTATTTCTGAGAGTTGAGAGAATCTCTCGGATTACTGGGCTAGCACGCCAATAGCTATTGTAACGCCATCGTATCCTTGGAGTCTCATCGTGGGTAGTCTCAGTCGAGATAGAGACTATTTCATTTGCTATACTGCGGGAAGGACTAGGCTCTAATTTTATTGCTCAATGGAAGATTCATGGCAGTGAAAAGCTCTCGAATATGGCTGGCGACCCTCGCTGCATTGGCGGTGCTGGTTGGCTGGACATGGCGGCGGTCCAGCGAGCGTGCTGTCATTGAAGTACGCACGGCCAAAGTTTCCAAGCAAGATATCCATAGCGGCGTGATTACCAGCGGACAGGCCGAGCCGGTCGCCTTTCGAGAGCTGCGGACGGAGATATCGGGTCTGCTGCGCCGCCTGCACGTCAATATAGGAGACCGCGTCAGAGCGGGATCACCTATCGCTGACCTTTCCGCCCCTGAACTCCAATCCGAATTGGCCCAAGCCTCCGCGGAGCTTGCGACGGCGGCGGAACAAAAGCGCGTATGGGAACGGGGTGGCACCCCGGCTCAGTTGCTCGAGCTGCAAACACAGATCAATCTGGCAAAGAAATCACGCGATCAGTCGGAATCTCTTGTGCAGCAAAACGAGCGACTGGCGGAAAAAGGCGCCATCGCAAAATTAGAGTTGGAGCAGGCTCGTCAGCGATTGACGAGAGCCAATGATGACTTAGAGTTGCTGGAAGGGAAATGGCGGCTGCGCAGCGACGCCGACGCACTCAAGCATATCGACGCACAACTGGAGGCAGCGGAGGCGGCACGTAATCTCGCTAATTCCAGACTTCGCGCCGCATCCGTGTTATCGCCAATGGAAGGCATCGTCTATTCTCTGCCGTTCCGTGTCGGTGATCACGCGGGCTCGCACGAAGTGATCGCACGCGTTGGCGACACTCGCCAGATGCGTGTTCGCATCTTCGTCGATGAACCTGATCTCGGTCGCGTCGCGTTGGGTCAAGATGTGCAACTCCAATGGGACGGCTTGCCTGGAAAACTTTGGACGGGAAAGGTAGAGCAAATCGCCTTTTCCGTGGAAAAGCGGGCAGACCGGACGGGAGGCGAGGTCGTCGCCTCAGTCGAGAATCCATCCGGAGAGCTGTTGCCCAACACCAATCTAACCGTTGAAATTATTACTGAAGGCAAGCAAGCCGTTCTCACAATTCCGCGCGAAGCGCTGGAAGGAGATGGCGACCATCGATCCGTTTATGTCCTCCGCGGCGACCAAGTGGAGATGCGATCTGTGGTAATTGGATTAATGAATACGACACGCGCAGAAGTGATCGACGGCCTTAACGAAGGCGAAGAGGTTGCCCTGCTCGCCGACCGCGTGCTGCGAAACGGAATGCGTGCCCGGCGAACCGGACCCTAACCAATACAACAAGGACCAATACTCGGGTTACTGGATCTATTCGATTTCATGCATCCCTTCGGCAAGTAGGCTTATGGACACATTTTCACCATCCCCGACCCCGATGACCGCGTCCACCCGCAAAGTGACTCACGAAGCAACGAGAATTTCCGCATTTGCCCGCGATCTACGCGAATCTTTTGCATTTGCTCTGGATGCGCTACGCGTGAACATGGCGCGAACCGCACTCACAGGCCTCGGAATGGTCATCGGAACTGCTTCGGTGATCCTTGTCGCCACCATCGCCTTAACCAGCCGTGACTATGTTCTGAATCAGATCGAGGGCGTCGGCTCCAATTTAATGTACACGGTCCACGAAGGTGGGCCGTCCATTTCCGGGACCAGATCGCAGGCCGATGAACTGACTCTGGCTGATCTGGCGGCTGTTCGCGAGAACGTTCCCAATCTAAGCGCGGCGTCCGCAGTGGTCTCTGGTCGAGCGCCGGTAATACTCGAAAGTCGCCCACGCCAAATAACTCTTATCGGGTCTGATCCGGATTTCAAAATCATTCGCAACTTGAAAGTACTCTCCGGACGATTCTTCGATTCCGAGGATGATCGACTGCATTCCAAAATCGGATTAGTTACAAAGCAACTGGGACGGGTTCTCTATCCAGACGGTTGGAGAGAAGACCAAAAGCTGAAAGTCCTTGGCCTTGAGTTTACGATCATAGGCATATTTGAAGAAGGCGCGGAGACCTTCGGGCAGTCTGAAATCACGCGGGAAACTCTGATGATGCCCATCTCGACCATGAGTATCTTGACGGGATCACAGTATGTGGATCAGATTTACGCCTCTGCTATCGCACCCAGTTACGTACCCGCTGCCACCGAAGCCATGCTGCAGGTGATCCAACGACGCAAGCGAAGCGGCGCCGTTTACCGTGCGGAAAATCTCACGCAGATTCTCGCCGCAGCGGGAAACATTGCAACCGCAATGACCTTGGTCTTACTGCTAATCTCCGCGATAGCGCTCATCATCAGCGGCATCGGCATCATGAATATCATGCTGGTTACGGTTACCGAGCGCACCCGCGAGATCGGCCTGCGCATGGCGTTAGGGGCCAGCCGACGGGCTATCCGTAGGCAGTTTCTCACCGAAGCGCTGCTGATTAGCCTTGGCGGCGGACTGATCGGCATTGTTGTTGGAGTAGGCATCCCGCTCCTCGCGCAGTCCTTTGTGGAAGGGCTGCAAATTCCTATATCACCGGTGTCAATCTCCATTGCCTTCTTGGTCTCCGCGCTAGTGGGCATCGTCTTTGGCCTGCTGCCCGCCGAGCGCGCCTCCAAGCTCAATCCCACGGAAGCCCTCCGTTACGAGTAGGTGTCATCATGCGAATAAATAAATTAGACTTTATTGGTACTACACTCCATATTTTAATCTCATTCGCGACTGCCCTCATTTGGAGCGCCCCGCCAGCCAACGGACAGACAGCCACGCCTCGAAGAATTACTTTGAAGGAGGCGGCGACGCTTGTTCTCAAGAATAATCGCACAGTGCAGATGGCTGAGATCGGCGTGGCGAGGTCCACGGCTGAGTATAAACAAGCTCGATCCGTTTTTCGCCCGCAAGTGCTTCTGGGTTCTGGCTTGGCATACTCCAAAGGATTCCCGCTCAGCATCGAAGGTTCTGCGCCATCAATTTTCCAAGTGAATGCTGCGCAGGCACTTTTTGACCAAAGCCTGCGGAACATCGAGCGTCAAGCAGGCGCCGTGCGCGATTCCGCGGACAATAGCCTCGCTGACCAACGCGACTTGGCACTGCTGCAAGCGGTGCTTGTATATCTGGATCTGGACCGTAGCCGGCGTTCGCTGGAGCATGTTCGTGAGCAAGCGCGCGGTGCGGAAACTACAGCATCGTTGATTGATGAACGAGTGGGTGCGGGATTGGATACACCGCTGGAAGCCGCGAAAGGAAGGCTCGCGGCCGCACGAGCTCGCAACTCCGTGAAGACATTGGAGAACTCAATTGCCCTTCTTGAGTTCAGCCTGCGCGATCTGACAGGCATCCCGCAAAGCGACTCAATAGAAACCGTTGCGCCGGATTTGAACTTACTGGCCCACGTTTCAGAAGTCGCTGCGTTCTCGGAGTTGGCTCTCGCACGGAGTCCGGCGCTGGCGGCACTGGACGACGATGTTCGTTCACGGGAATTTGCCGTTCGCAGTGAACAAGCCTCACGATGGCCGCGAGTCAATCTGGTGGGTCAATACGCCCTATTCAGCAAACACAACAACTACGAAGATTATTTTAAGCGCTTCGAGCGCAACAACCTCACCATTGGCGCTTCCATCGTCATTCCCCTCTATGATCGGGCAAGTTTCAATGCTCGCATGTCAAAGGCGGGGGCGGAATTGAGAGCGGCGCAGAATCGCCGCGACACTGCTCGCGCGGGTATCGCGCAGCAGGTGCGCGTTCTCACTGCGACGATCAGTCAACAACAGGATGCCCGTGAAGTGGCACAACTGGAGCTGGAGGTCGCCCGCAAGACTCTGGATTCGATTCTTGCTCAATACGAGGAAGGCCGGGTAAACCGGCTGGTGGTGGAGCAGGCCCGTATCGATGAAAACCGCGCCTGGGTGAATCTATTCGATGTAGAGTATCAAGCCGAGCGGTCCAAAATCGAGTTGCTGAAATTAACGGGTGAGCTGCGGGCCACATTGCTCTAAATCAGTAGCTGAATGCTGTCCACATAAAAAGACCTGCCCCAGTAACGACCAACGGAACTGTCGCTACTGCGACGGCCAGAGCGGCGCATCGCCAAACCGGATTTCTCTTGACCCACAATCCAGTGAATGCGATCGCGTACAAGATCGCCCAAATCATCATCGGAAAAATCAGGATTATGTCCTTTTCCCCGCCTCCGAAGCTGAGATATCCGTCCGCCGTCAGGAAAAAGAAGATTGGCACCAGCGCCAATGGCAGCAAACAAATTCCCAGCTTGCCGTACCAGCTCTCCATGTTCATGCCTTCAGTATGACAGCGATGAGGCAACCGCCCAACCGGGCCAGAGCCCCGTTGATGCATTTGTTGATGCATTCGCTGATGCGTACCCAACACAACACTCATTTTCTATGCATTATGTGAGCATTATCAGGCTGCACAAATTATTGCTATGATTAATACGATCCGGGTTCGTTCTTGCATGCCCGGCAACGCTCCGAGGGAGGCACCATACCATGACCGTGTGGATCATCTTAGGAATTCTGGTGGTGGGCATCGTCTGGATTGTTTCGATGTACAACAGCCTGGTAACGCTGCGCAATCAAGTAACCAACGGGTGGAAACAGATTGATGTGCAATTAAAGCGCCGCCATGACTTGATTCCCAATCTGGTGAATACCGTAAAAGGGATCATGCAGTTTGAGCAAGAGACGCTGCAAAAGGTGATTGAAGCTCGCTCCGCCGCCATGGGCGCTCATGGTGTGAAGGACTCTGCTGCCAAGGAAAGCGCGTTGAGCGATGCTGTCTCAAAGTTTATGGTCGTGGTTGAGCAGTACCCGCAGTTGCGTTCGAGCGAGAACGTGAAGTCGTTGCAGGAAGAGCTAACCTCGACGGAAAATAAGATCAGCTTCGCGCGCCAGTTCTACAACGACATCGCCACGAAATTCAACACCGCACAGCAAGTCTTCCCCGGAGTAGTTATCGCAGGTATGTTTAATTTCCAGCCAGCTGAGCTGTTTGAGATAACCGAGGCAGCCGAGCGCAATGTCCCGCAGGTGGATCTTACTTTGCGCAAATAGCGCACGACCATGAACCTCTACGAACAACAGCGCGCCAACATTCGTAATACCTGGAACGTTGTCACTGTATTTATCATTCTCTATCTCTTCATCGGGATAGGATTCGACTATTTCTACCTGGGATTTTCTCCTTGGGCAGGTGCTGCTTCTACGAATTCGAGCGATGCCGAGACAGTGGCTTCGTTCCCATGGGCAAGCGCCATCGCGCTTTTTATTGCCGGCGGACAGACATGGTGGGGCATGCGCTTCGGAGATCAGGCAGTGCTCAAGGCATCTGGCGCGAAGCTGGTCGATTTCAGCACGACCGACCCCAACGAGCGCCAACTCCTGAACGTAGTAGAGGAAATGAAGATCGCCTCCGGCCTGCCTATGCCCAAGGTGTACATCATTCCTGATTCCGATCCCAATGCATTCGCCACCGGACAGGATCCCGATCATGCCTCCGTGGCCGCCACTCGCGGGTTAATTGAAAAGCTAAACCGGGAGGAGCTACAAGCAGTGATGGCCCACGAGATGAGTCACATCCGCAATCTCGACATAAAATTGATGACCACGGTTGCGGCACTGGTGGGCGCTCTGGCGTTGTTGAGCGACTGGGCTGGCCGCTCCATGCGCTTCGGTGGTGGAAGCAACAGCAAACGGGAATCAAAAGGTGGCGGAGGAGGTGCCGCGCTGCTTTTCGGAATATGGCTGCTTGCGGTGATCCTGGCACCGTTTCTGGCGCAGATGCTGGCCATGGCCATCTCTCGTGAACGTGAGTACCTGGCCGACGCCAGCGGCGCGGAACTATCACGAAACCCCGGCGCTCTTGCCTCCGCGCTCAAAAAAATTGAGATGGAGTTCTCCCCCACCAAATCCATTCATCGCGGCACCGCACATCTGTGTATCGCCGACCCACTTGGTCGAAAAATGGATTTACGCGAAGGCTTCTTTGCCGATATGTTTGCCACTCATCCGCCCATGTTCAAGCGCATCAGCAAACTCACCCAGATGAGCTACGGCAGCCACGCCTCGACCGCATCTCACATCCGGCCTACCAGCATAGCCAGCTAGTCTGAAGTTACCTTACGCCAACGCTCAATCTCGCCACAAATCGGCTGACACATAACATTTCCCCATGCTACGATGGGCTTGTCTCCAATTCATTGAGTGTTTGATTGGTGGGGCAATGAGAACACTGCTTCTGAATCCTCCATCCTTTGAAAACTTTGACGGCGGAGCCTCCTCGCGCTGGCCAGCTACGCGGGAGATTCGTTCATTCTGGTACCCGGTGTGGCTAACCTATCCGGCAGGCATGATTCCCGACAGCAAGCTGGTCGATGCCCCTCCGCACGACATCACGGTCGAACAAACTATCCAGATGGCACGCGATTTCGATTTTCTGGTTCTATTCACCAGCACGCCCGGATTCCAAAGCGATATTCGCCTGGCTCAGGCGATGAAGGAAACCAATCCCAGTCTCAAGATTAGCTTTGTTGGACCACACGTTACGACACTGCCGGTCGAGAGCCTGAATGCATCACCGGCAATCGATTTCGTCTGCCGCAAGGAGTTCGACCACTCCGTAACTGAATTCGCCGCTGGAAAACCGCTTGCCGAGATCGCCGGGATCAGCTATCGCGCCAACAGCCAGATTGTTCATAACCCGGACCGCGAGCAAATACAAAATCTGGATATCTTGCCTCATGCTGTGGACATCTACAAGCGCGATCTTGATATCACCCGCTACAACGTGCCGTTCCTGCTGCACCCATTTCTTTCGTTCTACACGGAGCGCGGCTGCCCCGCCCTGTGCACCTTTTGCCTCTGGCCACAAACTCTGAGCGGACATCCATGGCGCACGCGCAGCAGCGATGACGTGGCGTCGGAAGTCAGCAAAGCTCTAAATTACTATCCGAATCTGAAGGAAATATTCTTCGACGACGACACGTTCAATATTCGTAAATCCCGTGTGGTGGAACTTTGCGCTAAGTTAAAGCCGTTGAATTTCACATGGTCCTGCACCTCCCGTGTTACCACTGATTACGAAACGCTGAAGGCCATGAAGGATTCGGGTTGCCGTCTGCTCATCGTGGGCTACGAGTCCGGCGATCCGCAGATTCTGAAGAACATCAAGAAAGGCGCCACGGTCGAACAGGCCATAGAGTTTACAAAGAACTGCAAGAAGCTGGGCCTGGTAATTCATGGCGACTTCATCGTCGGCCTGCCCGGGGAGACCCCGGAGACGATTCGCCGCACGATTGATTTCGCCAAGCGCCTGGACTGCGAGACGATTCAGGTCTCCGTCGCCCACCCCTATCCGGGAACGGAGTTCTACGATTACGTCATCAAGAATAATTTCATTACGGAAGGGAGCATGACGGACGAACAGGGCCATCAACTCCCTAACATCCAGTATCCCACGTTGAGCGACACGGACATGCTGGAAGCCGTCGAGCAATTCTATGGCGAGTACTTCTTCCGCCCGAGCGTGATCTGGCGCATCGTCAGGAAGGCCATTTTCAATAACGACGAGCGCAAACGGCTTTACGGCGAGGCGCGACAATATCTGGAACTGCGCGCAAAGCGCAAAAAGACCGTCGCCACGGCTCGCGCCAAAGAGGCAGCGCCTCCGCTGGCGGGATCGGAAGCCCAGTAATTCATAGCGATCCAGCATGAAGACTGCCGCGGTCCTCACCGTCGCCATCCTGGCCAACTCTTTCGGGAACGTATTCCTAACCATGGGCATGCGGGAGATCAGCCCCGCATCCGCGCCTGATGCTTCCTGGTTGGGGCACACTGCCGCGCATGTGGTAACCAATCCGTGGATGATCGCTGGCGTTCTGTTGCTGATCGTATTTTTATCGTCTTACCTCGCGGTGCTGTCCTGGGCAGACCTCAGCTTTGTGCTTCCCGCAACGGCTCCGGCCTATATCCTTAGCGCAATTCTCGCTCATTACTTCTTGAACGAATCCATCTCTCCGTTGCGTTGGGTGGGAACGTCGTTCATTGTAGTTGGGACATGCCTTGTGGCCCGAAGCGGTCAATCAAAACAAACCGCTACCACCGAAGAGAGCGCGAACCTATGACGCATCTGTTCATGCTTATGGCGGTGGTGCTGGCTGGCGCGGCGGGCGATGTTTGTGTCGCGCGTGCCATGAAGCGCGTGGGGGAACTGGCGAGCTTCCGGTTTGCAGCGCTCATGCGATTTGGCGGGAGAGCGGCGCTGAATGGGTATCTATGGCTCGGCATCCTCTGGAAGGCTGTGGCGTTCTTTTGCCTATTGGCGCTGCTGGAACGAGCCGAGCTTAGCTGGGTGGTTCCAGCGACGGCAATAAGCTTTGTGGTGGAACTGGCGGCCGCAAGATTCTTTCTCCATGAATCCGTCAATGCTACTCGATGGGCCGGGGCACTTTGCATTGGCGCGGGAGTGGCGATCATCTCCTGGTGATGCAGACGGGAACCGGCCAGCGAAATTAATTTGTCAGCCGAGTTGCGGGG
>SHUM01000073.1 GCA_009691245.1 Acidobacteriota bacterium
GTCTTCCCGCTGGCCACCGCCACTTCAACCTGCCGCAACACCGTTACGATCTGCTCTGGTTTGTACCTCTGCATCGGCATATTCAAATACCTCCCTCATGAGATTCTCTCTCACTTCGGCTGGTATCGAAATCGCCGGGCAGGTCACAGATTCTTGCCGATTGTTCGCCCGGCATCAGAAGGAAATCAGCAGATATTCGTCTGCTCCGGATGGTCGAGGCCGAGTACCAGTTGTTCCGGCTAGTCGAACGACAAATCGTACACGGTGACGTTGTGAGAAATTTTAAGGACGTCGACGACTTTCTTAAAACGGCTGCACGGATTATGAATCGAAGGAAGTCCCGCGCCGGGAGATCTCTCGAAAATCATGTCGAGTACTTGTTGAAAGAGTCTGAAGTTCCGCACAGTATGCGGCCAAAGATCGATGGCAAGCCCGATATTGTAATTCCGGGGAAGGCCCAATACGACGATCCAAATTTTCCTGCCGAGCGTCTCATTGTCGTGGGTGTTAAAACAACATGCAAAGACCGTTGGCGGCAAGTCCTGAACGAAGGTAGGCGAGTCCCTCATAAGCACATACTAACTACCCAAAGGGGCATTTCAACGAGCCAGCTACGTGAAATGAACGAGGCAAAAGTCACACTCGTTGTTCCAAGCCCTCTACAGAAAGAGTATCCCCGTGATCGTCCTGTACCGATGCTTAGCGTCGAGGAATTCATCGTTGCTGCCAGAAAGAGCGTAACGGTAGATGGTTGACGTGCTATCACCCTCGCAGCGGGCTCGAAACATGGCTGCGATAAAGGGACGAGATACGCAACCTGAAATTCTCGTCCGTAAAATAGTCCATTCTTTGGGGTACCGATACCGCCTTTCCCCGCGCAATTTACCAGGGAAACCCGATATCGTTTTGGCTAAACACCGGAAAGTGATCCTCATCCACAGATGTTTTTGGCACGTGCACAGTTGCAGATATGGTCAGGTACGACCGAAAACCAATGAAGGATTTTGGGAAACCAAACGAACGGGGAATGTCGCGAGAGACCGAAAAACTGAACGAATGCTTAAGAAAGCGGGCTGGAAAGTATTGACAATATGGGAGTGTGAGACCAAGATTTCAGTAAAGTTGAAAACTAAATTGATTCGATTCCTTGTGAAAACCGGGGAGAGACGGGACGTTTCCTTGAATCACGGCGCTGCTGCACCGGCCGCTTTCGTTCCTGCGCGTATTTCTAACGGGACAATTCCTTTTGACCGTCTCGGATCAGCGCGACGCACATCCATAGGCCGATGGCTAGCTTGAGTAGTTCGAGCGACGAGTAGATGCCGTGCAATCGTCCGAAGGTGGCGCGCACGGGGGCGTTGGCGGTGGGCAGGACGTAGTCCAGCTCGCGGCCCACGTCGACAATCTGGGGAGTCAGGTACAAGACCATCAATGTGGAGATGGCGACCATGATTCCCAGGCCGATCTTCAGTTTCTTCCCGCCAAGTTTCGCGGCTATTCCCAAAAGCGCAAAGCCCAGGCCTATTCCAATCCATCCCCAAGCCGAAAAGTAATAGCGGTTCAATTCCGAGGAAAGGTAGCGGAGGGTCATGCGCGCTTCGCCGTTGGGAAGCTTGTCGACGGCAACGGCAAACGCAGTGTTTGTAGGGGTGTCGAGCATGTGGTCGATCATGAAGAAATTTTCGGCGGCCACCCAGGCGACCACCGTGGTGCCCGCCAGCCATGCTCCCAGAAGCAAACTTGCCGTGATTCGCATAAGGATCAGGTTAGTGGTTAATTACCGCCGCCGCAAATTATTTTTGCATTACCCGCAAAAACGGTGTACGTTTGAGAGTTGTGTTTGGTTGCCGCTCCAGCACCTCTTGCGGTCCTTCGGACAGACATAATGCACGGCCAAAATTCAAAATCATGTCAGCGGCACATTGCCCCAGGGAGAGTATACAGTTGACACCAATCAAGGATTCTTATAACGGGAATCCAATCCCCAAAAACTTTACGGCGATCGATCTCAAGGACGGCAAGTTCATTGTGCCGGATCGTCCAGTTCTCACCTATGTGGAGGGCGACGGGATCGGGCGTGATATCTGGAAGGCTTCCCAGCGCGTGTTTGACGCGGCGGTGAAGAAGTCATCGAACGGCAAACGCGAAGTGGGCTGGTACGAAGTTTTCGCCGGAGAAAAGTCGAAAGCGAAATTTAACGAATGGCTCGCGCCGGAGACAGTGGAGGCCATCAAGGAGTTTCGCGTGGGCATCAAGGGACCGCTGACGACGCCGGTGGGCGGCGGCATCCGCAGCTTGAACGTCGGTCTGCGCCACCTGCTCAATCTTTATGCCTGTGTGCGCCCGGTGAAGTTTGTCGCAGGCGTACCCTCGCCCGTGAAGTATCCGGAGCGGATGAACATTGTGATTTTCCGTGAAAATACCGAGGATGTTTACTCGGGCATTGAGTGGCAATCGGGTACGCCGGATGCGGCCAAGGTGATCAACTTTCTGAACAACGAAATGGGCAATAAGATTCGCCTCGACTCCGGCGTGGGCATCAAGCCGATCTCTCCGTTCGGCAGCAAGAACCTCATTCGCCGCGCAATCCAGTTTGCGCTGGAGCACAAGCGCCGCGTTGTGACGCTTGTGCATAAAGGTAACATCATGAAGTTCACCGAAGGCGCGTTTCGCGATTGGGGCTATGAGTTGACGCGCGATGAGTTCCGCGCCGATTGCGTCATCGAGCGCGAGAGCTGGATTCTGGACAACAAGGACAAGAACCCCAACCTGACCATCGAGCAGAATGCCGCGCTGGTGGAGCCGGGCCTCGAGTATGCGCCCGAATCGTTCCGCCAGGAAGTCTATGCGGAAGTGAAGAGCACGCTGGATTCGATCGGCGCGACGCACGGCAACGGCCAGTGGAAGAAGAAGCTGATGATCAATGACCGCATCGCTGATTCAATTTTCCAGCAGGTGGTTACGCGCGCTGATGAATACGACATTCTGGCTTGCCCAAATCTAAACGGCGATTACCTTTCCGATGCTTGCGCGGCGCAGGTAGGCGGATTGGGAATGGCTCCCGGCGCGAACATCGGTGATGAGTACGCGTTCTTCGAGGCGACGCACGGGACGGCTCCGAAATACGCGGACAAGGACGTGATCAATCCGGCCAGCGTGATGCTGTCGGGCTGCATGATGTTTGATTTCATCGGGTGGAAGGAAGTCAGCACGATGATCGAGAGCGCCATCGCCAAGACGATTCAGCAGAAGAAGGTCACCTATGACCTGCATCGCCTGATGGAAGGCGCGACCAAGCTGAAGACCAGCGAGTTCGCAACAGCCATCATCGAGAACATGTAAATTGCGAATTGTCATTCCGCGGAGCGCAGCGACGAAGAATCTGCTTTTGGCTCCGAAGTCTCGAAAAGCAGATTCCACGCTACGCTCGGAATGACAAGCATTTGGTAATAAGGCAGGCTCAGGGGAGAGGGTTCGTTCCCGCCGCCGGCACTTTTAGGAATTGGAATTTTCAATAGGAGGAAATGATGCGCAAGAAAGTTACCGTAGTCGGCTCGGGCAATGTGGGCGCCACCACCGCGCTGCGCTTGGCTCATGCCGAACTCTGCGATGTGGTGATGACCGATATTGTGGAGGGAATTCCCCAGGGCAAGGCCCTGGACATGTTGCAGGCGGGGCCGATTACCGGCTCCGATTCGCGCATTACCGGGACCAATGATTACAAGGAAACAGCCAACTCCGACGTGGTCGTGGTTACGGCGGGCTTTCCGCGCCAGCCGGGCATGAGCCGCGACGACCTGCTGATGAAGAACTACGAAGTCATCAAGGCCACCACCGAGAAGATCATTGAGTATTCTCCCAACACCATTATTGTCATGGTCACCAATCCGCTCGATGCCATGTGCCAGGCCGCGCTGCGGGTCAGCAAGTTTCCCAAGCATCGCGTGATCGGCATGGCCGGAGTGCTGGACTCGGCGCGCTTCCGGACGTTTATCGCCGAAGCCCTTAATGTGTCGGTGGAAAATGTGCAGGGCTTTGTGCTGGGTGGCCATGGCGATGAAATGGTTCCAGTCGTCAGCTACTCGAGTGTCGCGGGAATTCCGCTCACCGATCTGATGGATGCGGCCACGCTGGAAGCCATCGTGAAGCGCACGCGCGGCGGCGGTGGCGAGATCGTGAAATACCTCAAGACCGGCAGCGCATTCTACGCGCCATCGGCGGCGGTGGTGGAAATGGTGGAAGCGATTCTGAAGGACAAGAAGAAGATTCTGCCGTGCGCCGCTTATCTGGAAGGCGAGTACGGCATCAATGGATTGTATGTTGGCGTGCCTTGCAAGCTGGGCGAAAAGGGCATCGAGAAAATCTATGAAGTGAAGCTGACTCCGACGGAAACGGAATTGCTCAAGAAGAGCGCCGAGGCCGTCCGCGAACTGGTCAACGTCATTAAGTGCTAGTTCGTGGGTAATTGGTTCGCCGGTAAATCAGCAATGCACAAGGGCAGATGAGCGGTCACCAGCCCTTCTTGCTTGCCCCTTATCTTATAGAAAATAAGTTTGTTGTGCGATTGGGACACCGGGCTATTGATATGAAAAGTTAGTTCAGTTAGGCTTTGATTAGGTTAACCATAAGATTGCGGGTGAAATCCCCGTTCGTAGTCAACGCAGCCGCCTTCGGGCGGCTGCGTTGTTTTATTTTGTGAATAGTTGCCCCCCATCAAGCCAAGATTTGATCTATTGTTTGCGGACTGGCAGACAGGAGTGAAGTAATAGTTTTCCCTCAGAGGCATTTACTGCAACGACTGTAAACGGGTATTGCGAACATTCAAACTGCTTAATGAAAACCCTGTCCCCGTTTTCAACTTCTTGCTCCGAACGACCCAATCAGGATTCCTGATGCACTCTAGGAAAGAGAGTAGGCGTTTCGCTCGCCTGCTCTCGTGTGAAAATTCCCCAAATCCATCTGTAGTTCCAGTTATTCTTGCCCATTCGGTTGGGAAATAGAGCCTCTGCTGATCGGGGCCGAAGAGTTTTACAACATGCACAAAATGGTGTTCGTAGCAGTGTATGTGGCAACCACAAGCAGAAACGATTGGGCTCGGATTAACAAAATTATTCATGTAGCGATCGAATAAATCTGCCAGGGATTGATAATCAAGAATCAGGTGTTTGCTGGGCACCGAAATATACTAAACCATTCCGTTTAGCTTTCAACAAACAGCATGGCCTGAGCAGGAAATTATCTGATCTACTCGCGTATTGCCGGTCACTCTCAATGGCGGTTCTGGCGCGCGTCTCTACTGCGAGCCGCTCAGGCGCGCAATGATCTGCGTGGCGCGGTCGTGGGCTACGTTGACCAGGCTCTTATTGGCAAGGACTTTGTTGAGCGCGGGCAACAGCAGCCTGGGTTCAAGCAGTCGCCCTTGATTCAAGTCCATCTCCGCTTGCAGCAGCTCTTTTACAATCCCGAGGCGGTCAAACCGCAGCAGGTAATCAATGCGGTCGATGTGTTGCTGCGTGGTGGAGAGCTTCTCGAACCAGCCAGCCAGTTCCAGGGCCTCGGGCAGCTCGGTGTGATTGTAAGAAACCTCATTGCGTTCCGAGCCATTTTCATACCGCAGGGTTTTCTTTCCCATCTGAGCGACTTTCTTTCCTGATTCAAGTTGCGGTCCGGAAAACCAGCCGAGCGTTTCGGCAAGCGAGAAGGCGTGTTGGGCCACTTCGGGTGAAATGCTCAATTCGGTAGGGTCTTCGGTGGGGGCGGCGCGATACTCAGCGCGAAAATTACCCCGCTCAACTTCACGAAGCGTGATCGAGTAATACGCTGGAACGCTCCCGGTAAATTCTTTCACAAAGGTGAGAGAAGGGGAGTTCGCTGGGGTGCCGGTCTGAGCGCGCAGAATGCTAATCAACAGCAAGCAGGCTAGTGGGGATAGAATGCGGCGCCGGGTCATGATGGGATCGTCGCCGATCGTTGCGGATGAATGGATGCGGGGCGCGCAATGCGCTCCATGGTCAGCGAGTGGTGGGCGTGGCACAGCGCCACAGCCAAGGCGTCGGCCGCATCCTCGGCTGGAACTTCCGACAGGCGCAGCATCAGCTTCACCATCTGCTGGACTTGCGCTTTTTCAGCCCGTCCGTAGCCGACCACGGCGGACTTGACTTGCAGTGGAGAATATTCGTGAACGACCAGATCGGAATCGGCAGCCGCCAGTAACGCCACGCCGCGCACATGTCCAAGTTGCAGCGCGCTGCGGGAATTTACGGAGTGGAAGATTCCTTCGATAGCGACTACTTGCGGTGAATGGTTCTCGATTTGAATGCGCAATCCGACGCTAATTTGGCGCAGCCGCAGCGCGAAGGAGTCTTTCGGTCGAGTGCGAATCACGCCATACGCGACGACGACGCTGGCTCGGCCATCGCTGTCGATTACGCCGAAGCCGGTGGCGTTCGATCCGCAGTCGATTCCGAGTACCCGTGTCGCGCTCAGCATCGGACGCCTCATTGATGTAGGGGAAACGAAGCTGCTAACCGCCGCTGACTTTTTCCAGTTCGGCGGCGTCAATATCAAAATTCGAGTAGCTGTTCTGGACGTCTTCCTGATCTTCCAGGGCTTCCATGAACTTGATCATCTGCTCGGCGGGTTTGCCTTCGAGCTTAACTGTGGTGCTGGGGACCATGGTGACCTGAGAGCTGGCTACTTCCACTCCCGCAGCCTTCAGCGCGTTCGTTACTGCCTCCACGGCATCAGGAGGCGTTAGTACTTCCCAGGTGTCGCCCTCATCGCTTAAATCTTCAGCGCCGGCGTCGAGGATAATCCCCATGATCTGATCCTCGGTGGTGCCCTTCTTGGGAATCAGCACGGAGCCACGCTTCGAGAACATCCATCCCACGCAACCCGTTTCGCCGAGATTCCCGCCATGCTTGCTGAACATGTGACGGATATCCGAGACGGTGCGGTTCTTGTTGTCCGTGGCAACTTCCACCACCATGGCTACTCCATGTGGTCCGTAGCCCTCGTAGGTGAATTCTTCAATGACCAGTCCGGGAAGTTCTCCCGTTCCGCGTTGAATGCCGCGCTTGATATTGTCCTGCGGCATGTTCTCGGCTTTGGCGGCCAGAAGGGCCGTGCGCAGCCGTGGATTGGCCGCCGGATCGCCACCGCCATTGCGCGCCGCAATGGTGATTTCCTTGACTAGTCTTGTGAAAATGCGTCCGCGCTTGGCATCGGTGGCGCCTTTCTTATGCTTGATTGTGGCCCATTTGGAATGGCCTGACATGATTGCGTCTCTCCTGTTATGGGGCTTTCATCCCGATGGGAATGGGCCCATTGGACCGCCGCCGCCGGAACTCATCGATTGAAAAATACAGTCTAACATTGCGAAGCATCGGAGACAAGCCGCCCGCTCCAGAACCGCTTGACAACATGGCTGATTTGTCCGAGCATGGGGAAGGTCTAGTCGTCCGAGATGGCGGATTCATTAGTTTGGAATGATTTGCGCATTACGCTAGGTGAAGTCGCGCGGATTAATGGGCGCGCATAATTATATGTAATGTTGAAGTTGTGTTCACGCGGCAAAGAAGTTTTCTGGGCCGCAAGTTAAGACTTTGATCGGACACAGGTTTTTCCTGGCGACAACGCCAGAAGAGTTTCACGGGGCAGAATCGTTTACAGGGAGAAATCATGACAAATCAACTACGTAAGCTGAGTGGCTGGCTGCTCGCCGCAATCTTTGCGGTCTCGACCAGCATGGCGCAGTTGCCCACGGCAACAATTTCAGGCACGGTCAAGGACGCCTCCGGCGCCACGATTCCTGGCGCTACGGTTACGGTCATCAGCACCGAGACCGGCCAGACGCGCACCGCGCCGGCCGGCAATGACGGATCATTCCGTTTTCCTGCATTGTCGGTAGGCACCTATGACATTCGCGCCGAACAGACCGGTTTCCAGAGCAAAATCCAGCAGGGCCTGCGCATCGCCGTCGGCGACGAAGCGGTGCTGAGCATCTCGCTGGAAGTCGGCTCGGTAACCGAGTCAGTGAGCGTAACGGCTGAGGCGCCGATCGTCAATACGACGTCCGGATCGCTGGGTAATCTGGTGAGCGCGGAAACCATCGCCAACCTGCCGCTCGACGGACGTAATTTCAATGATCTAACTTTGCTGCAGCCGGGCGTTGCGGAAAACCGCGGCACCAGCACCGGCGGCACGCTGAACGGCGCGCAGTTTTCGAGCAACGGCGCTCCGACGCGCTCCAATCTGTTTACCATTGACGGCACGGTGATGAACGACCTGCATAACTCCGGCGCCTCCAGCTCGAATGAGAACTCGCTCGGCGTGGAAGGCATCCGTGAGTATAAGGTTGTTACCAACTCATTCAGCGCGGAGTACGGCCTGACCATGGGCAGCCAGGTGACCATTGTTACCAAGAGCGGCACAAACCAGTGGCACGGATCGGCGCTCGAATTCCTGCGCAACAGCGCGCTGGATGCCCGCAACTGGCCTGATCGCCAGTTGAAGCCAACCGACCCGCGCAATCCGGCCTTCCGCCGCAACAACTTCGGCGGCTCCATCGGCGGCCCGATCAAGCAGGACAAAACCTTCTTCTTTACCACCTATGAAGGTCTGCGCCAGGCGCGCGGCATTACCGATGTGTATGGAGTGCCTACGGAAGAGGCGAAATCCCAGGGCATCCTGCGCAATCAGGCCGGCGTGGTTACCCAAACCGTGGCCATTGCTCCGTCGGTGGTGCCGTATCTGGCATTCTGGCCCACGGCCAACGGCCCATCAACAGGCGCGGGCATTGCTGAATACAGCCGGGCGATTACTGACGTGCAGAAGGAGGAATACGGCCAGTCGCGCCTTGACCATAACCTCTCGTCTTCCGATTCTTTCTTTGGGCGCTATACGATCAACGATTCAAATGACCAACGGCCGGGCATGTTGGAACAAGTGTTCGCTGAATTTCCCACCCGCAATCAGTACCTTACCCTCTCGGACAATCATATCTTCAGTCCATCATTGCTGGGGACTTTCCGGGCGTCGTTCAGCCGGACGCACTCGACGGCCCTCTCGACCATTGATCTGCCTGCCAACCTGGCCTTTCAGCCCGGCAAGCCCATGGGCCCGTTGGGCATCACCAGTGTTTCCAGTTATAGCGGCCCCCCCGGAACCACGCCGGTCGAGCTGAACCAGCGCATCTTCAGCTATAGCGGCGATATGTTCCTGACCAAGGGATCCCATGCGTTGAAGTTCGGCACGCTGATCAACTCCTACCGCCAGCACATGTACAATGACGGCGGCAACAATCCACGCGGGTCATGGACCTTCCCCAGCCTGGCTGCTTTCCTGACGGCTGCCCCGACCCAGTTCGCGGTCCTGACGCCGGGTTCGACATCGGTACGAACCTATGCCTTTAAGACATTTGGTTTCTACTTGCAGGATGATTACCGCATGACCCCCACGCTGACGTTTAACCTGGGACTACGCTATGAGTTCACCAATCAGCCGAATGAAATTCGCGGCAAGAATGCAGCCTTTGTTGATCTGACCCGCGATACCACCGTTACCATCGGCGCGCCGGCGATCCTGAATCCCAGCAAGAAGAACATCAGCCCGCGCTTTGGTTTTGCCTGGGACGTGCAAGGCAACGGCATGACTTCAGTGCGCGGCGGCTTCGGCCTGCTCTATGACGTTGGAGTCTTCGGAACCGCTCTGTTCGTAGGTTCCTCCGGTACGCCGCCCCTCGCCTCCATTTCGACAGTTCTTGCCAATCAAGGCCTGGTGTTCGGGCCGTTCCCGGTTATTCCGGCTGGTCTTGCGGGCAGGGAGCTTCGCACTGTGGACCACCATCTCCAACAGCCGCATCTGCTCTCCTACAACCTGACCATTGAGCGGCAGATGCCGGGCAGTGTCGGATTGACCGTGGCGTATGCGGGTTCACGCGGCATCAATCTGATGCAAACCAAGGAAGGCAATCCTACCTACCCGACCGGCGAGTATGTCAACGGAACTTGTGTCGCCCGGACGGCCTCCTCTCCCGCTTTTGATCCCGCCGCGGCGAACAAATGCTGGACCGCCGCCACTACGCGCGCCAATCGCGTGAACCCCAATTGGGACACCACGGAGTTCAAGACCGCTGGCGCAAACTCCTGGTATGGTTCATTGCAGACCACCTTCCAGAAGCGTTTTTCGCGCGGCATGCAGTTCCAGAGTTCCTACACCTGGGGCCACGCGCTGGATGATACGCAGAGTCAGTTGGGCGTGGACAACAGCCTGACCAGCAATAATTTTGGCGATGATCCGTTCAATCGCAAGCATGACAAGGGCTCTTCCGGATTCGACCAACGCCACGGCTATCGTGTCAGCGGCATCTACCAGCTTCCCATCAAGGCGAGCGGCATGGCGGGCAAGCTGGCCAATGGCTGGACGGTGAGCAGTTCGCTCACCTGGAGCAGCGGTTTCCCGTTTGATGCCACAACGGCCACCCAGCGCTCACGCTCGCAGACCGGCGGCGCCAATGGCGGGATGAAGCGCGCCTTCCTCGTTCCCGGCACCAATCACGCCGACATCACCCGCGGAACTTCAGCGGGATGCAATATCGTCAATACCGCCGGAGTGGTGCAGGCCGTCATTCCCGCCGGCGCCAAGCTGGGTACGCCGGACCTGTTCTTCAATCCCTGCGCTTACACCAGTGCATCGGATGGGAACCCGGTTTCCACGCAGGGCTTGCTGGGCACCGCGGGCCGGGCCATCATCTTTGGGCCGAATTTCAGCGTGATCAATCTTTCCTTCGTGAAGGACAACACCATTCCGATGTTGGGTGAAAGCGGCAAGCTACAGTTTCGCGCGGAGGTATTCAACCTGCCGAACCACCCAAGCTTTGGCATTCCATCTCGCACCGTGGATTCCGGCGCGGTTGCCACCCGTCAGATCACTTCCACCTTCAGCAAGTCGCGCGAAGTGCAGTTCGCGCTCAAGCTGATCTTCTAACGCAACACCATTCAAGCAAAAAGGGCAGCCCGTTCAGGGCTGCCCTTTTTGTTGGATACTTGGGTTACTTACTTGGCGAAGTTTTCCGCGATGTTACCGACAATGGGCAATTTTAATTTCTGGCCCTGGAAGGCTTTTACCATGCAAATGATCCAGGAAACCAGAATGACGAGAGAGAGCACGCCGTACACCAGAAACGATACAATGCCAAACAGGAACCCGCCCGACAGGGCGCTCGCAAAAGCGCCCATGACGCCGCCAAAAATTAGAACGAGTTGAATGGCATGGAAGCCGCCAAAAGTAACCAGCGACTGCATGGCGTGGAAGCGCACGAAGGGCCGCTTGTCAATCAGCAATAAAATCAAGCCCGTAACCCAGCCTAGAACGTAGCAAAGCAATCCGGCCACGTTCTCTTCAAGTCCCGAACCGGCAGATGATGAGGCGGCAGGAGAGTCAGTCCTCGGCGCACCGGTTGTGCCCGACGGCGCCCCGCACTTGGGGCAAAACGATACATCCGTTCCAACTTCGGTTCCGCAACCTGAACAAAACGGCATGGAATTCTCCTCTCAAACTATTTTTGCAACATGCACGGCAGACAGATCAGCCACTGATAGGACTAGTGGCGAACCGAGCGAATTATCCACCCTAGCCCTTGCAGTGTCAAGAAAAGATACACGACGGATTCTCTTACAGTCTGTGCCAGGCCAATATCCGCAGGATTTTCGAGGTAGACTTATGAGATTCAGTCGAGAATGCGTGGGAGGAAGAACAATGGCAAGACTATCCGTGGGGGCGATGGCAACGGCCTGCGGCCTGGTGTGGGGTTTCTATGGAATGATGGGCACCGGCGTGCTGAACTTGATCTGGCCGTCCTATGGCGAACATTTCCTGCAAACCATGAGTTCGGTCTATCCCGGCTATCACGCCACGCGGGCGCTGGGCGATGTGCTGATCGCCACCGCCTACGGAATTGCCGATGGCGGCGCGGCAGGGTGCCTCCTCGCGGTGGTCTATAACTTCTTTGTGCCGGATGTTTCGAAAGAAAAGTGAATGACACACTGCGGAATGGCGAGGAGCTACTAGCCGTTCTTGCGCTCGAATTCCTTCATGAATGACGCCAGCGCCTGCGCGCCGGCCAGAGGCATGGCGTTGTACATGGAGGCGCGGATGCCGCCAATCGTGCGGTAGCCTGTCAGCGCGTAGAGGCCCTGCTGGTTGGCTTCCTTCACGAACTTGGCGGTCAACTCCTCGCTAGGCAGTCCTGCTCCGGGTGTTAACCTGAACGTCGCGTTCATGTGCGAGCGGTGCGCCGGTTGCACCACGCCGGTGTAAAACTTCGAGGCGTCAATCACGTCGTACACGGCCTTGATCTTTTCATTGTTGCGGAGCTCAATCGCGGCGAGTCCGCCTTCTTTCTTGATCCACTCCATCACCAGCTTGGCCACGTAAATATTGAACGTGCTCGGCGTGTTCAGCATGGAATTCTTCTCGGCCAGCGTCGCGTAGTTGAGCAGCGGCGGCGTGATCTTCTGTGCCTTGCCGCACAGATCTTTGCGGATGATGACAATCGCCGTGCCGGAGGGCCCCAGATTCTTCTGCAGGCCCGCGAAGACCACGCCGAAGTTTGTGTAGTCCACCACGCGTGAGAGAATCTCCGAAGTCGAGTCGCCCACCAGGGGAACCTCATGCGAACCCTGGCCGCGCACGTCGGGGCCGGGGAACTTTTTCCAGCATGTTCCGCTGGTGGTGTTGTTGGTGGTGATGTGCAGATAGGCCGCGTCGGGATCCACCATGTTGCGGGTGATGGCCGGCACGTGGCTGAAGCCATCCTGCTTGCCGCTGGCGATGACCTTGACCTCGCCGTACGCCGCCGCGTCGTTGATGGCCTCCGACGAAAACGTGTCCGTCTCGACGTAGAGCGCCTTCTTGCGCTCGCCGCCCAGCAGGTTCATGGGCACGGCGGAGAACTGCATGCGCCCGCCGCCATGCACGAACAGCACATGGTAGTTTTCCGACAGCCCGGTCAACTCGCGGAACAGCGCGATGGCCTGCTCGACCACTCCGTCAAACTCCTTCGAGCGATGACTGATCTCGATGATGGAAGCGCCCAGCCCCGAGAAGTTCAGAAACTCCTCGCGGATTTGCAGCATCACGGGCTCGGGCAGCATGGCCGGCCCGGCGCTGAAGTTATACACACGATCATGGGGCAGCGGTCTGGTCATTGAATTCTCTCCAAATTATTTCGTAGCGCAAATTGTTTGGTCGATGGTGAATTTAATCAGAGCCCCGACCGCCAGGGAGGGGGCACGTTTGCGAACCGAGGCTGCCCATCAAGGTGCCCCCTCCCTGGCGGTCGGGGCTCTGATCCGCGCGAAAAAAAGAAAACCCCC
>SHUM01000074.1 GCA_009691245.1 Acidobacteriota bacterium
CCCTGTTCTCTTCCGCCAGGTAATCGATCATGTGCTGTTGATGCTGGTTCAACCAGCCGGCAAACGCCAAGAAGAGAAACCGAAACGGATCAAGGATGCTCGACATCCGAAGATTTTAGCACCCTGAGCTCGGGCCAGATGCCCGAGTCCACCGATCTTTAGAATCAAGCAGATCGAGTTTTTGGACCATACGGGGTGAAGGTGTGATCATCGGCTAAACTCTAGCAGACGAATGGGCGTTAACTTGACGATGCCGTCGCAAGTGCTCAAATTTGGCGACCGCTGTCGCGAACGATTTAGGATCAAGAGTTGATGCTTAATGAGAACGGACTCGGCGACCACGGAACGAATGCCGCTCGGCCCCAGGAGCCGACCAAGAGTAGCCAACACACGGACAAAAAGGATGACGAGATTGCGCATCCCAGCATATTAGCAAAACCCGCTAACGCCATGAAATTGTATCCCAAAATAACAATTCGCCAGGGACAGGCTCCTTCCGTTAGCGCCGATCCGAACAGAACGAAAACTAAAACAGGAACTTCCTACTTTGCGAACAATAGACACTTTCTGTTTTGCGTTGACAATTAGAAATCTTTTCTTGACAATCTCTATCAGCGTCGCCCTAATGATGCCAACTGATCGAACCTTGCGGGACACAATATGCCGTGGCTGCAATCGTGCAAACTAATAGTTCCGCAGCATCCAGTTGACCGCTGGCTAGGGGGGGTGGATTGTGTCATTCCTGCTCACAGCGCCTCAAATCCTGAAAACGTCCTGCAATCCAATTCAACTTCCGCGCCTCACACCGCTGCGCAGGCAGGCAAAATAGTCTGTTCTGCGTTATCCAAAGAAGAATCGAGAAGGAGGTATTTCCATGCTGACCAGGCAAGCTCTGTCGATATCCCTGATAACACTGCTGGCTTTCGCAATGACAGCGAACGCCCAGGTAATTACCGGAACCATATCGGGAACGGTGAAAGACGGCACAGGAGCGATATTGCCGGCCACCACCCTAGTGGTGCTGAACGAGGACACGGGCATCTCCCGGTCCGCGCAGACTGATGCGATGGGGCGGTACGTGGCCGCCATGCTGCCGCTCGGAAGTTATCGCGTAACGGTAAGCCTGGTGGGATTCCAGACAGGAACACGGCGGGGCATTGAGCTGACAGTCGGCCGGCAGGCGGTGGTGGATTTTGAGTTGACCGTGGGAGCGATCAGCCAGACCGTGGAAGTTACCGGCGAGGCGCCGCTGATCGAAACACGGGAATCTGCTGTGAGTTACCTGGTGAGTGAGGCCACCATCAGCGATTTGCCCCTCAATGGCCGCGACATCACGCAACTCATCCTGCTTCAGCCCGGCGTCAGCCTGGCCGAAAATAGCGCCACGGGAAATGCCTACGTGGGATTTGGGAAGAAGTTCAGCATCGGCGGCATGCGCGGCGAGGACAACGCCTATCTGCTGGACGGCGGCTACATCAACAACATGAATCGGCAGCTCCCGTCGGGACCTTCCGGCGCTCTGCTTGGGTCGGAGACTGTGAAGGAGTTTCAGGTTCTGACGAACAGTTACGGTGCGCAATTCGGCCGTGCCCTGGGCGGCGTTTTCAATGCCGTCTCCAAATCGGGCAGCAATGAATGGCATGGCAACATGTTCGAGTATTTTCGCGACAACGATCTGGATGCACGGAAATTTTTTGACCGGCAAGTGCAGGCCACCGACCCCCGCAATCCGGAATTCCGGCGCAATTCGTTTGGCGGTTCGGCAGGAGGCCCCATTGAGCGCGACCATTCCTTCTTTTTCGCGTCTTATGAAGCGATGCGGGAGGCAAAATCCGAGACGAGTTACCGCGTGGTTCCCGACGAAAACGCGCGAAGGGGGAACATCCAGGGGGTGGCTCCATTCACCGTTTCTCCAAGGGTAATTCCATTCTTGAATTTATTTCCGATGCCCAGCGCGCAAGGCGCCCGGTTTCCAACGGATGGAACGGCGCAGTACATTTTCATCGGAGGGACTCCGGCTCAGGACGATTATGGCCAGGGGAGGATTGACTACCAGCTTTCGGACAACATGTCATGGTTCGGCCGATTTACCGGTTCGAACGCTCATAAGACCTTCCCGGAAAGCTATCCGGGCTACGAAACTACTCAGGTTATGAATACCCGGCTACTAACGATTTCGGAAACGCAAATCCTCTCGCCCAGCATGCTCAATACGGTCCGGGTCCATTTCAATCGTATTGACCCGCAGGATGTTGGGAAGTATCCTGTGGGCGATCCCAGCGTGGTGTCTAACCCCAGCACCACCATTCCAGCCAGCATCAATCCGGGCAGCGGAGTAACCGCCAACGCGGGAGCTCCCAAACCGTTTGACCGCTGGGTCACCAACCGCTACAACTTCCAGGAGGAGATGAGTTGGACGCTCGGCGGCCACGGACTTCAGTACGGCGGGATGATGGAGCGGCTGCAGTTCAACATGGTCACTCCGAACCGTCCGTTTGGGGAATGGACGTGGTCTCTGCTCCAGGATTTCCTCCAGGGAAATAACCCGGCGAGCTATCGCGGTACCCCAGAATCCTTCGGCAACACCAATCGCGGTTTTCGGCAGTGGTTCATGGCGTTGTACATTCAGGATGACTGGAAATTCAGCAACCGAGTGACGCTGAACCTGGGTGTTCGCTGGGAACCTTATACAGTACCCACCGAGGTCAACGGCAAAGTCGCCAATCTCCGCCACCTGTTGGATACCTCGGAGACCATTGGGAATCCATATTGGAAGAACCAGTCCTGGACAGATTTCGCACCCCGCATTGGCTTCGCCTGGAGTCCGCTCGGTCCCGGGACTTCGGTTCGCGGCGGCGCAGGGCTATTCTATGTTCCCAATGACCCATCAACCTACCGGTCAGCGGCCAATCGAAACATGTTGTTCCCTGAATTCCAATTTAGCAGCCCGCAAGGCTTCCCCAATGCCTTGGCGGCGATTGCGGCGGCTCCTGCCGCGGAAGCGCCGGAAGCCATACCGTATGAGAATCACCGCAGTCCCCATGCGTTGCAGTACAACCTGAATATCCAGCAGCAAATTGGCGCAAACAGTGTGATTTCGATTGGCTACGCTGGTGCTCGCGGCCTAAACGCCACCTGTTTCTGCCAATACAACTCGCCGGCTCTAGTCTATAACGGTCGTTCGCTGGAGGTGCCCGTCGGAGCCACCCGTCCTAATCTTCGTTACCAGGACATCAAATACTACGCCAACGCCGCGGACTCCTGGTACAACGGGATGATGGTTTCCTTGCAGCGCCGTTTCTCGAGCGGCTTGCAGACGCAGGCCTCCTACACCTTTTCCAAGGCTCTTAGCACGGCCGATAGCAACAGCAAAACGGATAGTTCCGGCGGCGGCGGCGGCAGCCCCAAGTACGCCTCCGACCTGCGGACGGCCAAAGGATACAGCGGCTATCACATTGCTCACGTGCTGTCTGCCAATTATGTTTACGACATTCCTGGTGGCCAGGGATTGCATGGCACCGCCGGGCACTTGAGCTCCGGCTGGCAGATTTCCGGGATTGTCAGCCTGAAGACGGGGCAGCCTTTCAACGTCAACGCAGCCGTCCCAACCGCATTGAGCGCTCTGGGATTAACCCGCTCTCCGATCTTGAACAGCGCTTTCCCGAAGGAACAGATCATTCTGGGAGGGCCGGATAAGGCGCTCAAGTACTTCGATACCACCGCGTTCCTCGCTCCCAGGCAACCCGTCAACAACACCAACAACGCCACCGGAGGCGAGATCGGGAACGTGGTAAAGAACTTCCTGATCGGGCCGGGCACGGCAACCTGGGATTTTTCTCTAACCAAGAACGCGACATTGACGGAGTCCTGGCGAATGCAGTTTCGGGCGGAGTTCTTCAACATCCTTAACCGGGCGAACTTTGCCAAACCGGCGGCGAGCATTTTTAACGCCAGCGGAGTCCTCTCCGGCAGCGCCGGCAACATCAGCAATACAACCACTGAAGGCCGGCAAATTCAGTTCGGTCTGAGGCTGAACTTCTAGCGGTTTTTGTAAACTGTAAGGTGTCATTCCGAGCGAAGCGAGGAATCTGCTTTGCTGTTTGCCGCATTGACAGCGAAGCGGATTCCTCAGCCCGGCTAACATCGTTGGTCTTCGGAATGACGGTTCACTGGGGTTTTTATTGCAGACCGGGAAAGAAACTCAGGAGGAATGATGAACTTCAATTCGCGATTCACTCTCGTTATCGCCGCACTCATGCTGATCGTCGTGACTAGCGCCAGACCCGTTGCGGCGGCCACGCCGCTGGAAGCGGACCTGGTGATTTTCAACGGCAAAATCCTCACCGTGGACAGCCCCGATCCAGAAAATTTTCGCATCGCGCAAGCCGTCGCCGTCTATGACGGCAAGTTCCTGATCATCGGCAGCAACGCCGAGGTGCTGGAGTATGCCGGGACGAAAACTCAGAAGATTGATCTCGGCGGGCGCACCGTGATCCCTGGCCTGGTCGAAACGCACAATCACGTACAAACCTTCGGCAATCGCTGGTTAACCGCCGAGGAGCGGCGCGGCGAGCCTCCTTTGCAATGGAACACGAAGGAAGAGGGGCTGGCGCAGTTGCGCTCCATGGCTCTCTCGAAGAAGCCCGGCGAGTGGATCACGCCCTCGCTGCGCGGCCTGGCCTTCGGCCTGGCCTTTCGGCGTGGCGAAATTTCGCGCGCGGAACTGGACCGGGTTACGCCCAATAACCCGGTTCGGCTGGCCAGCATCTTCAACAGTCCCACCGGCGACAGCTTCATCAACGGCAAGGCGGTCGAGATTCTGACGGCGCGCTACCCGGACCTGCCCGGTATGCACAAGGACAGCAAGGGAGTCCTCACGGGCTGGCTCAGTGGCGTGGCGGATCAATTGATGGAATACGAATTCATGCCTCTGGCCGCGCCCAGCCACTGGGGGCCGGTGCTGAAGATGGGCCTGGAGGAAATGGCGGCGGCGGGCATAACCACCAACTCGACGCGCCTCGCCCCGCAGGAAGTGGCTGGCTATGCCTGGCTGAACAGCCGCGGCGAGATGCCCATCCGCATGGCTTTTTCGCTGGAGAGCAGCGCGCGCACCGCTAATCCCGACGGAATCATGAGCCGCATGGTCGGCATCCAGGGCGGCTACGGCAAGGAAATGTGGGGGCTGGGCGACGACTATCTGTGGGCCATCGGATTGTCGCCCATCAGCATCGACAGCGTGCCCGGCATCGGCGGCTCCTGCATCACCAAGACCTACCCGCGCGAGGTTCCCGAGTTTCCCAATTGGCTCCATCAGCTCTACGGTCCCAACGGCCTGTGCCGTCTGGAAGACCCCAACTACCGAACCGCGGAGGAGTTGCGCGCGGCGGCCAAGTTCGGGTTTCGCATCTCCGGGTTGCACACCGGAGGCGACAAGGGCATCGACAAATTCCTCGACATCATGGAGGAGATGAGCAAGGTCTATCCCGATATCACGGAACGGCGCTGGGCAGTGGACCACTGCCGCTTCCTGACCGACGAGCACGCGCGGCGGGCGCAGAAGATGGGGCTCTTTTTCAGTTGCGGCCCCAAGTATGTCTATGCCGGGGCGCGCGGCGATATCGGCGCGTATTCGGTCCTCTATGGAAGCGAAGTCGCCGCGGACGTGGTGGTGCCACTCAAGCGACTGGTGGATCACAACCTGAGGACCACCATGGAGCTGGACCAGCAGACATTCTATAGTTTCCTGGCTATGGAGATCGCTGTAACTCGCAAGGATGTGAACGGAAAAGTCTGGGGACCGCAGCAGCGCATTAACCGCCGACAGGCGCTTTATACTTATACGCGCTGGAGCGCCGAATACATGCTGCGTGAGAACCGCATCGGCTCGATCGAGCCGCGCAAACTGGCGGACTTCACGGTGCTCGATCGGGATTTCCTAACCATCCCCGATGACGAGATCGGCCAGATCGACCCGGTGCTGACCGTGGTGGGCGGCAAGATCGCTTATTCGCAACCCGCGTTTGCCAATAGCGCCGGATTGCCGGTGGTGGGTTTCCAACAGGACCGGTCGCACTGGCTGCGTGGCACGCCAGAAGACCTGAAGCGCGGAGGCGGTGGCGGCGGAGATTAGGACGCGGCGATTAATCTGATCTAATGGGTAAAGAAGAAGCAGCCAATCTGTGTCTCGTCCTCAGCGGATACAATTACCTTGCCCGCCTCGGTTGCCACCTTCACGGGTCTTCCTGTCGTTCCGGTGGCAACAACGTTATTCGGCTGTAAACTTACAGCAAAAGGTTTTGCGTCCGGGGTAAGGCGGAAATTCAAGAAGATCCATAGGCCGTCAGGTAGCGGCTTGGAACCTGCCCCCGGCGCCGACGCTTCAATCTTCAACCGGGTTCGCGGGAGCCCTTTACTATCCGCAAGCAGTTCTTCAGACTGAACATTCAGTGTGATGTCCTCGCCTTCCGCGGCGCCGCCCGTATCAGCTTTGTCGAATTTCACGCTGTTGCTGATGAAATCTACGGCCAGCGAGATCTTGTTAATCGTGGTTTTTCCCGCATCAAAATAAACCGGAATACTGACGGTGGTGCCGCGATCCCCGGCGACGGTTCCAAATATCACGGTCGGTGAATCAGGGCCGGATGAAGTTTGCGCGGAGAGTCCGGCAGCAACAAGTAAGACCGCCGAAATCAGGAGCGGTGCCATCCGAAGCATGCAAATACGTCTCATTTCCCCACCTCTCTCGCGCTTCCTCTGATTCAATTTCTTTGCATTTCGCTATCGCCGAAAGCCCATTTAACAAAAAACACTGGGTTCCGCACTTATTTTCGGGAATCACCGAAGTGCCAACGATGATGGCCGCTGCGCGCTATGTTAAAACGTGTCGAAGGCCGTTGTCCAGTGATCCTCTTCTGGCACGAGGCTTTCATGTCGAGGCGCACGACATGACTTTTGTACCGGCGCCGGTACAAAAGTGGGCTACTACGGCCTACCGACCGCGTTACAATGCAGCCACGGGCAACGTCGCAACGAGGAAGCGGCAGGCTTCTGCAAAGAGTGTGCCGCAAGTTGTGCCATAACCTACCGACCCATGCCCGTGTAACCCCTTGTTTCTCTAACTGCGTGCTTGTACAATGCGAACAGAGCGGAAGCGCGGCAACCCTCGCAAACACTATCGCTTAGACTCGCTCCAACTACTCGCTTGTCGAATCAGGTGTTGCATTCGCAATGCAGAGGCCGCCGGTTCGATCCCGGCGCCGTCCACCAAAATTCTCAAGCCTTATATTCCCAAACATACTTTAACAATCCCAATTGTTGTCATCCTGAGCGCAGCGAAGGACCTGCTTTATCCACGGTCGAGAAGGGAACAGCAGATCCTTCGCTTCGCTCAGGATGACAGATGGGAGTGTATTTATCGCGCGCTTTAGGAGCGGGATTTCGCTGCTGAGACCGCGGCTTCCGTGGCCTCCAGGTAGGATGCGTAGTTGCCCCTGATGTCCTCGATAGGGCTGCCGGGCGTGGTCTGGAAATGCCAGATGCGCGTGGCCACTTCGTCGATCACATCGTAGTCGTGCGTTACCAGCAGTACCGTTCCTTCAAACTTTTGCAGCGCGATGTTCAGGGCGTTGATCGACTCCAGGTCCAGGTGGTTGGTCGGCTCATCTAGTACCAGAATATTTGGTTTCTGCAGCATCAGCCGGCAGAAGATCAGCCTGGCCGACTCGCCGCCCGACAGAGCATCGGTGGGCTTCAGCGCATCGTCGCCGCTGAACAACATCTGACCGAGCAGGCCGCGTAACTCTTCATTGCCCGCCGCCGGATCAAACTGACGGAGCCATTCGAGCGCGGTGGTTCCCTTGGAAATGGAATCGGTGTGGTCCTGCGCGAAGTAGCCCACTATCGCTTCATGTCCCCACTTCACTTCGCCAGCGTCGATTTGGAACTTCGACTCATCGCCGCTTAGATAACCCGTGGCATTGCGCAACAGCGATCGTAGCAGAGTGGTCTTGCCGGTTCCGTTGCGACCGATCAACGCGATCTTCTCGCCGCGCGTGATGGCGGCGGTGAAGGGTTGAATGATATTCACGCCGTCGTACGATTTAGCTACACCGGTGAACTCCAGCGGATGCCGCCCCGACTGCTTTTTCTGATCGAAGCGGATGTAAGGGCGTTGAATGTTCGAGCGCGCCAGCTCCGTTGTTTGCAGGCGCTCGACTTCCTTCTTGCGCGAAGTAACCTGCGACGAGCGGGTGCCCGCCGAGAAGCGTGCGATGAACTCATTCAATTGCGCGATCTTCTTTTCGCGCTGCGCGTTATCCGATTCAATGCGCGACCGTATCTGCGTCTTGGCGACCACCATGTCGTCGTAGCCGCCGGTGTACATGATGATGGTCTGATAGTCGATGTCGGCGGTGTGCGTGCAGACGCTGTTCAGAAAATGCCGATCGTGCGAAATGGCGATCAGTACGCCCTCATACTTCACAAGATAGTCCTGCAGCCAGTGTACGGAATCAAGATCAAGGTGGTTGGTAGGCTCGTCGAGCAGCAGCGCCATCGGGTTGCCGAACAAAGCTTGCGCCAGCAGCACGCGGACTTTCTGCCCGCCCTGAATCTCGCTCATCTTGCGCTCGTGGAGATTCTCCTCGATGCCCAGACCTGCCAGCAGCGCCGCCGCATCGGATTCAGCTTCGTATCCGCCCTCTTCACCGACAATACCTTCCAACTCGCCGAGGCGCATGCCATCGTCGTCGGTCAACTCTTCCGGCGCTTTCTCATAAAGTGTGTCGCGCTCCTGCAGAGCTTTCCACAGTGGGACGTTGCCCATGATGACCGTGTCGATGACGCGATACGGGTCAAACGCAAATTGATCCTGGTGCAGGATGCCCATCTTCTTCGGACGGATTACTTCGCCTTTGGTCGGCTCGAACTCGGTGGTGAGGATTTTCATGAAGGTCGACTTGCCCGCACCGTTCGGCCCGGTGATGCCGTAGCGGCGTCCGGCGAAGAAGGTGCAGGTGACATCCTCAAATAAGACAAGCGCGCCGAAGCGCATGGATACGTTGTTGATGGAGAGCATAACATTCAATCGTACAACAAATTAGAAGGGATGCGCTACTGGCGGTTGGGGGACACGTTACGCGTGATCGGGGCCAGATGCCTGAATATGCTTTTACTAGACCTATGGATTTTCCTGTAAATGGATAGTAGGATAGGAACAGAACGAGATTTAAGGAGGCACCACATGGGCTCAATTGGACCAATGGAATGGGTTATTATGATTGGATTAGCTTTGTTGATCTTTGGCGGCCGCCGTTTGGGTGATATTGGAAAGGGCTTGGGCGAAGGCATCCGTGGCTTCAAGGCAGCGATTAAGGATGAAGAGAAGCCGGCCGACGCCTCCAAGGGCGCGAAGACCTAAGTACTTTTGTAATTATTTTTCCCGCGTCCCCAGTATCCAATACAGCTAGTAAGTAGCTTGTGGCCGTTCGTGTGCCTACGAATGGCTGGTGCTCGCATGTTCCTCCAGCATCGCGCAGACCAAGGCGATGGGCAGACCTACCACGTTGAAGTAACAACCATCGATACGCTCCACGTACTTTGCGGCTAGGCCTTGGATGCCATACCCGCCGGCTTTGTCATAAGGCTCGCCTGAGTTGATGTAGTCCTCAATTTGCTCCTTCGACAGAGTCCGAAACCGCACGCGTGTGGAAGCCACACGCACGTCGAGCTGAATGTTGGATGATCGCTGAGTCGCGGGGAAGAGGAGCGCGACGCCTGTCAGTACCTCATGCTCCGCGCCCGATAGGAGCACCAGCATGGCGCGAGCTTCATCGGCGACCGCCGGCTTGCCGAGTATTGCGCCGCCAATCACCACCACTGTGTCCGCCGCCAGTATCGGCCAATCAGTTGGGGTTTTATCCGACGCCCGATCAAGCGCCGCCCGAACCACGAGAGCCTTTTTCGCCGCCAGGCGAGACACCAGTTGCTCCGGGCTTTCTCCCGGCAGATGACGCTCATCAATATCGGCAGCCCTGACTTCAAACGCCAACCCCGCGTCAGCCAGAATCTCCCGCCGCCGTGGTGACGCCGATGCCAGGATCAGCTTGGGGTAACCGACTGCAACTTGTAAATTATTTTGTTCCATTGTTCATCCGACCGAAGTGTTGTCATCCTGAGCGTAGCGAAATCGTCTCCGGCCGCCACGCCGTGGCCATGAAACCAGCGCAAGATTCAGGTTATACTAGCCTCCTTGTAGTTGCACAATTTGTTCGCCTGATTCCAGAACCACCGGAACGAATAGATTATTGGGCGCTGAGAGAAAGTCATGCAATCGCTGCGCGATTTCCTGCCACCGGGCTTTTGCGATCAGATGGAGAAAGAGCTCGGGCGCGAAGAGACCTTGAAGCTGCTGTGGCCCGCGATTGTCGGTTCCACGGTGGCGGCCAGCACCAAGCCGCTCTCGCTGCGCGGCGACACGCTGATCGTAGCCGTGCCTGACCGGGCATGGCTGAATTCGCTAGGCTCATTTGAGCAGCACATTCTGAACGCCACCGCCCGCTTCTGGGGGAAGCCCGTGGCCACACGCATTGATTTCGTGCAACCCCCGCTACAAAGCAAAGATGCCACTTCGTCCTCATCTGCCGACAGGAGAGAACCCGCTTGAAGATCACCGAGAAAGACGTTTACTACGTGGCCGCGTTGGCGCACCTCGAAGTAACCGAATCCGAGGCGCAGGAGTACGCGGCAAACATGAGTTCGATCCTGAGCTACGTCGAGAAACTGAACGAGCTGGACACGACCAATGTAGAGCCGATGTCGCAAGTTTTGACGGACTCGGCCGAGGGCAGTTCGCTGCGCTCTGATCAGGTGAAGCTCAGCCTGCCACTCGAGTTGTCTCTCGCCAACGCGCCCGAGTCCGGCGCGGGCCATTTCAAAGTTCCCAAGGTGATCGAGCGATGAATATTGATGTTTCGAAATTGACCATCCCGGAAGTCCGGCGCTTGATTGAGTCGCGTCAGGCCTCGGCGCGGGAAATTTGCGCGGCCACCCTCGAACGTATCGCCACGGAGAATCCGCGCAACAATTCGCTGATCACGGTGATGAACGATCGCGCCTTGTCGCGCGCCGATGAGATTGACAAACTGGCGGCTTCAAAAGCCGGGGGCACCTCGCTGCCCGCCTTGGCTGGGGTGCCGCTGGCGGTGAAGGATGTCATCAATATCCAGGGTACTCGCAACACCTGCGGCTCAAGTATTCTAGAAAACTTCATCTCACCCTACACCGCCACTGCTGTCGAGCGGCTGGAGGCGGCTGGCGCGGTGGTCATCGGCAAGGCCAACTGCGATGAGTTCGCCATGGGATCGTCTAATGAAAACTCTGCCTATGGCGCAGTGCGTAATCCCGTTGATCTGGATCGCGTTCCCGGTGGATCGAGCGGCGGATCGGCGGCGGCGGTGGCTGCGGGGATGTGCGTCGGCTCGCTCGGCAGCGATACGGGCGGTTCGGTGCGCCAGCCGGCCTCATTCTGCGGTGTAGTAGGTCTTATGCCCACCTACGGACGCATCTCGCGCTATGGCCTGGTGGCCTATGCGTCATCGCTCGATCACATTGGTCCGCTGGCGCGCACGGTGGCGGACACTGCTGCGCTGCTCGGCGTGATGGCCGGAAAAGATTCCATGGACTCGACCGCTGCCTCCGCGCCGGTGCCCGATTATCTGGCCGAATTGCAGGGTAGTGTCAAAGGATTTCGCATCGGCGTGCCCAAGGAATATTTCGCGGCGGGCCTCTCTCCGGATGTTCGCGCAAAAGTGGAAGCAGGCATCGCCAAGCTCAACGCGCTCGGTTGCGAGACGGTGGAGATCACCATGCCACACACGCAGTACGCCGTGGGCTGCTACTACATTATCGCCACGGCGGAGGCGAGCGCAAATCTGGCGCGCTATGACGGTGTGCGGTACGGTTTTCGTAATAAGCAGGCCGCGGCTCTCCCCGCAACTCTAAATGCCATGTACAAGCAGACGCGGCACGACGGTTTCGGCGCGGAGGTCAAGCGGCGCATCATGCTGGGGACGTACGTACTCAGCGCAGGATACTACGAGGCCTTCTATCGCAAAGCGCAGCGCGTGCGCAGCCTGATCGCGCAGGATTTTTCACGCGCATTTGAGAAGGTGGACGCCATCGTTACGCCCGTCGCGCCGACTCCCGCATTCAAGCTTGGAGAGAAGACCGCCGACCCGCTGGAAATGTACCTCTCTGACATCTACACCATCACCGGCTCGCTCGCCGGCATACCGGGTATCTCGGTGCCCTGCGGTATTGTTCCGGCAAACCCGGACGGTTCCAGCACGCAACTGCCTGTTGGCATGCAGATATTCGCGCGGCACTTTGACGAAGCCCGCCTACTGCGCCTCGCTCATCAGTTTGAGCAGTCCGGCGGCTTCAGCGGTAAGTAACGTTGACGTAAATTGGATAGGGGAAACCTCGTGCCCACCCGCCTTGGCGACATCATTGACGATTACTGCACGCGCTGTCACATGCTGACTAACAACTCCGTCGAGGCGTTGCTGGGCGATGCGGTGGCAAAAGTCCGCTGCCGCACCTGCGGTTTTTCGCACGATTACAAGCACGGCAAAGTTCCCGAAAAAAAGTCGAAAACAAAGAAGACTTCCAAGCAGGCGGCTTACGATGAAGTGCTGGCTTCGGTGATGTCAGGCATGAGCTTGGATTCGGCGGAGACCGAAGAAAAACCGGCGCGGTCGCGGCGCGAAGTGGAACATCACGGCCTACGTACACTGGCCGCCGCGCGGAAAAAACTGGATAAGTGATGCGACAGAGCCGCGACCGGCAGGGAGCGGACCCGGTTGCAAGGGCGTGGTCCTGATTGACGATTACAGTTCGATGATTGCCGTCTGACCATTGAACGGGCCCGCTCCCTCTCGGTCGCGGCTCTGTTAGGAGTTGGCGGCGGCGCGCTCCAGCGCAGTCAGCGATTCTTCCTTAGTGGGACGGTACTCGGCCTCGCCGGACCATAACCCGCGTTCCAGCAGCCCTTTCAAAATCATCCCGGCGGCCTCTATGGATTCGCGATCCGTCAGCGGCCTGCGCGCCGCTTTCTTGAAATCCGCGAACGACGCGTGCGGCAGCGAGATCACCACCGCGAGATCACCCACCATGAACTTCACATCCACCGTGTCGCTGTGCCGCGGCGAAATACCGGTAGCCAGCGTGTGGAAGCTGCAATCGTAAGTTTGGTTCGACCCTCTGGGGGCCACTTGAAACATTGCGTAACTCATGGGTTTGCTCTCGTC
>SHUM01000075.1 GCA_009691245.1 Acidobacteriota bacterium
AACGACCGAAACAGAATCTTCGGATCGTGCTTACTCAGCACCTTCGTGATCGCCGCCGTCAACGTCGTCTTCCCGTGATCAATGTGCCCAATCGTCCCGATATTTAAATGCGGTTTCGATCGGTCAAATTTCTCCTTCGCCATCGCTGCTGCTCCCGTACTTGGAATTGGTGAAGCACTTGCTGCAAGTTCGTTAAAGTCTCGTCAACGCCCCGTTAAATCAACAGACAGCAAATTGGGCCAAAAAATCCCCCCGAGCCGCCGAACTTACGTGGAGCCAAATCAGCGTCTCGCTATTAAGAACCGTGGGAACCCTTTGTGGGGAAACTCCGGCTTGCTGCTGGGCCATTTAATACTGGCAATACTTGCAATGCTGGTGGACAGGGGAGGATTCGAACCTCCGTAGCCCGCAAGGGGCGGCAGATTTACAGTCTGCTGCCATTAGCCGCTCGGCCACCTGTCCGAGTCGCGCGAACCGCCGGTTGCCTGCCGGGAATCAGCTTTTCCTCTTGAATGCGGAGAGCGTCAGGTGATGCCTGTCATTCTCCAGCTGCTTCCCTTTTCCTCAGAGGCAGGGCTGTAGTTGCGGTTCCGCGCCTAGCTTGTAAAAAAATCCTCCTACTAGTAAGTACACCCACGAAAGCGAGGACTGCCGTGGAAAAACTTTTGTTATCCGGGCGCCGAGACCACCCAACTCAAAACTTTTCGGATTTCAGAGAGCCTCACCAGACCCCGATGGATGCTACTCCAAACGCGAAGTCGCTTGACCCGCTCTCCGTGTTGCAAATTAAACTAATGCCGCAACCTTCTAACTATACACTAGAAAACTATTTCTGGCCACCGGCTAAATTAAAATAATGTGATGGGCTGTAAATTCTGGAGCGGGAGACGGGGATCGAACCCGCGACCAACAGCTTGGAAGGCTGTGACTCTACCACTGAGTTACTCCCGCCTCGCGCTTACCCTCAACGCCTCCAACACCTTTAAACAGGCCGCTTCTGCGCTCTAGCGTCCGCGACCCAACCCGCAATACTGGAGCCGTTGACCGGGATCGAACCGGTGACCTCGTCCTTACCAAGGACGTGCTCTACCAACTGAGCTACAACGGCCGTAATCCAATGTGGGCCGCAACCCAATGGGGGGCCGCAACCCGCACGGCCCACTGGCGCGCTCGAATCTCTGGAGCTGGCGGAGGGATTTGAACCCCCGACCCTCTGATTACAAATCAGATGCTCTACCAACTGAGCTACGCCAGCTAGTGGCAAACTTCAGATTATATCAGATTATTTTTTTTCCGCAACCGGGACCGCTCAATCCGACGACCTTCGCGGTTCCCGCAGCCTCCTCTTCCCCGCTGCGCCGCCGCCGAGTTGTGGTAGTCTCGACTCGTACGGTGCCCATTCCCCCCCTCGTTGTCAGAACAGTTGTTAGAACAGTTGTCAAAATAGTTGTTAAAGCATTACATTCTGACCAAGGAGCGCTTCCCATGACAACACGATTCCATCTGCACCGCCTGTTCCCGCTGGCCTCGCTGTTGCTGATCTCCACTCTGCCCTTCGCGTTGCGCGCGCCAGCGCAATCCAATGTCCCCGGGCAGATTCAGTTTGCCGGGAGCATTTTTACCACAGAGGTGCACAGAGGTATTACGTTCGCGCTCTACGCCGCGTAATCCGGTGGCAGTGCGCTGTGGATGGAGACGCAGAACGTCGCGGTTGATGGCGCAGGTGCGTACTCCGCGCTGCTGGGCGCGACGACGGCAGGCGGTATCCCGCAAGACATCTTCGCCTCGGGCGAAGCGCGCTGGCTGGAAGTCAGCGCCAACTCCACAGAAGACGGCGCTGACGGCGCGACGCTCGCGCAGCCGCGCGTGCTGCTAGTCAGCGTGCCCTACGCATTGAAGGCCGGTGACGCCGAGACGCTGGGCGTCCTCCGCGCCATGCCGCGCCTCGACAGGCGCGCTGGGCGGGGGATTTCTCTGCGTCCGCCGACCTATTTGTCAGTGCCCAAATTGATGCCAGCCAATTTGCCAATCAGTCCGCCTGAATCGAGCGTCCCGGCCCGGCCCTTCGCCTCCGACTTGGCGCTGGCGGCAGCCATTCTGGCGCGCGACCGCAAGGCCACGGCACGGCTGATCGAGCTGCACTCCGACGCGGTTCACCGCTATGTCTGGAAGCGACTGACGCCGCGCATCGAAATGGTGGACTACCTGGTGCAGGAAGTATTTCTGGCCGCATGGAGCGGCCTGGCCAGCTTTAATGGCACGGCCACACTGCGCAGCTGGCTCATCAGCATCGCGCGCCACAAGGTGGAGGATCACTACCGGCGCGCCTTGAACGGCCATTGGCAGACGCTGGACGCCGAGGGCGAAATCGAGATTCCCGCCGAGCCCGTGGATCTGCCCGGCCAGATGGATGCCCGGCGCATCTCCGAGCGGGCCGAGCAAACCCTGGCCGCGCTGCCCTATGAGTATGCGGTAGCCCTGCGCTGGCGCTATTGGGACGAGCGCTCGGCCCGCGAGATGGCCGAGGCCACCGGCCGTTCGGAGAAGGCCATCGAGCGTATGCTGGCGCGCGCCCGGGCTCGCTTCAAGACCCTGTGGGAGGAGACGGCATGAGCAACCAAGCGTTTTCAGATATGGCCATGCAGCGGATTCTGCGTGCGGATCAGGCGAGGTCGTCTGACACCGCGTCGTTTGCGGCGTCGGGCGAGTCGCCGGGCGGGGCACCGGGCGCATCCTCCCGCCTGAAGTCTCGCATCTACTCCCGTTTGATTGAACTGGAGCAACAACAGGGGCCGCTGCGAGTGCTGGCAGCCAGCAGAGCGGCTGGGGAAAAGCTTTGCATCTTTGAAGCCGGACTAGCCCTGCTGCCGGGTGAGCAATTGCAGTCGCGCTATATTATGCGCGACCCAATCGTACGGATCGAACTGAGGTAGTTTTAGATGGCAAGTCTGGACAGAGCGGATTGGAATGGCGACCGGGTAGTCCATTGCCAAGGTGGTATGCAAGGAACGGACGAAAATCCACTTTTCGTCAGGCCAAAGGCATGTTGGCGAAAATGAGACGTTTCCGAATGGCCCGATGCGTGGAGTTCTCGACAAGCCCAGGAACGGGTGATAGGATTGGCTTGGCGGATGATCTGAAATGATGACGAGGCCGAAACGGGTGCTATGGGGTTGACTGAACGCCCTAGCCGTCCAGTTCATCGCTCCCCGCTAGAGATTGTTGAATTCCAGGAGGGCTGAAGATAGCCATGCCAAAGCCAAACAAAGAACGAGGGTTCATCACCGTTACCGGCGTAATCATGATTTTCGTGTTGGTGGCGGTCATTTTTGCGGCCTTCCGGTTACTCCCCCCATACATTAACAACTACCAACTACAGGATAGCATCACCAATATCGCGCACACTTCGACGTATGATCGCTCGACTTCAGTGGATGTCCACAGAATGGTGATGGAGTCGGCGCGGGATATCGGCATTGCACTCCAGCCCAACCAGGTGTTCGCGGAGAAGGCGAATCCCAATGTGAACATTGACATCGATTATTCTGTTACTGTCGACTTGATTGTGAAACAGTTGGATCTGCACTTCACGCCATCGGCGGGGAATAAGATCATTACCGCTAAGTAGTTGGATATCAGCGGGTATCATTGAGCATCATTGAGCACCAGGCGAAGAACGTCCTGCCATGCGCGTTATTATTCAGGATGGAAAAAGGTGGGAAACGCTGGTCCGTCCATTTGGGCGGGTCATGGTGGCGACGCTGCTGCTCGCCGTGGTGGGCGGCGCGGGCATCTTCACCTTCTACTATGTCCGCTACTCCCGCCTGATCGACGAGCGACTCAGCCGTCCCGTCTTCCCCAACGTCTCACAAATCTATGCAGCGCCGGAGAAGCTTCGCGTGGGCGAGCGCATTACTCGCTATGAAGTGGCGGCACAGCTTCGGTTGGCAGGCTTCAGCGAATCGCAGGACGATACTGCGGATACTACCCAAATTAACTCGAAGCCCAAGGGCCGCTTTCGCCTAACGCGCCGTGGCATTCAAATTCATCCCGGCCCCGACTCGTATTTCTCCGCCGAGCCTGCCGAGCTGGAGTTCTCCGACGGCCGTCTCAGCAGCATCATCAGCGGCAAGGACCAGTTCGCGCGCCACGAATTACTGCTGGAGCCCATTCTCATCACCAACCTGTTCGACTCGAGCCGCGAGAAACGCCGGCTGGTGAAGTATCCGGACCTGCCGCAGAATCTTGTCAACGCCATGCTGTCCATTGAGGACCGGCGCTTCTTCGATCACATCGGCATCGACTTCCTGCGGCTGGCGAAAGCCATCTACGTGGACGTGTCCACGGGCAGCGCGCGGCAAGGCGCCAGCACCATCACGCAGCAACTGGCACGCAGCCTGTTTCTCACCCAGGACAAAACCATTCGCCGCAAGCTGGCCGAGGCGATGGTGGCGTTGCAACTGGAGAATCGCCTGAGCAAGGAAGAAATCTTCGAGCACTACTGCAACACGATCTACCTGGGCTATCGCGGCAGCTTCAGCATACTGGGGATGGGCGAGGCCGCGCAGGCCTATTTCCGCAAAGACGTCGCCGCCCTGACGCTGCCAGAAGCCGCCATGCTGGCTGGAATCATTCAGAGTCCCAACCGCTACTCCCCTTATCGCAATCCCGATCTGGTGCTGAACCGCCGCAAGACGGTGCTGGACGCCATGCTGGATACGGACGCCATCACGCAGCAGCAGCACGATGATGCCGTGGCCGCGCCGCTGGTGGTCAGTCCCAGCCATGAAGTCAGCGGCGAGGCGCCGCATTTCGTGGACATGGTCAAGCGGCGTCTGCTCGAGCGCTTTTCCGAAGAGGAACTGACTTCGCAAAGCTATCGGGTCTACACCACCTTGGACATGCGCTTGCAGACCGCCGCCTCCGAAGCGGTGCGCGCCGGCATGGAGGAGCTCGACAAGCGCCTCGCCGGATTGCGCAGACCGCGTAACGCCCAGGCGGAAGATCCAGCCGCCGCGCCGGTGCGGCCGGAAGTCGCGCTGGTCGCGCTGGATCGGCAGACCGGGGAGATCAAGGCGTTGATTGGCGGACGCAACTACGGCATCAGCCAGCTCAATCGCGCGCTGGCCTCGCGCCAGCCGGGGAGCATCTTCAAGCCCTTTGTCTACGCCGCCGCATTGACGGCCTACCAGAAAGGAACGTCCACGCAGCCCTGGACGCCGATGTCCACCGTGCTCGACGAACCGACCACTTTTGAGTTCGACAAAAAGCAGTATCAGCCGGCCAACTATGGCCGGGTCTACTATGGCGACGTAACGCTGCGCACCGCGCTGATGAAATCGTTGAACGTGTCCACGGTGAAGCTGGCCGAGAGCATCGGCTACGATACCGTGGTGGCGCTGGCGCGCCGAGCGGGAATTAACAATCGCATCAAACCAACGCCCTCTATCGCGCTGGGCGCCTACGAGATCACGCCGGTGGAGATCGCCGGAGCGTATACCATCTTCGCCAACCAGGGCATACGCCTCGATCCCTACTTCCTCAGCGTGGTGCGCAACAAGGATGGCGGGCTGCTGGACATCAATTACCCACGCAAGACGCCCGTGCTGGAACCCGCCGTCGCCTACGTGATGACCAACATGATGGAGGACGTGATCAATCACGGCACCGGCGCTCCGGTGCGCGCGCGCGGCTTCACCGCACCGGCGGCTGGCAAGACCGGTACCACGCAGGACGGCTGGTTCGCCGGCTACACGTCGAACTTAATCACGATTGTCTGGGTGGGATATGACGACAACCGCGAGCTGCGCCTCACCGGCGGCGCCGCCGCGCTGCCCATCTGGACCGAGTTCATGAAGCGCGCCATCGCGCTGCCGCTCTACAGCGACGTGCGCGAGATCGCTCCGCCCGACGCCGCGCCCGAGGGCGCCGTAGTGGTCTCCATCGACCCGGCCACGGGAGAGCTGGCCACACCCGCCTGCCCCGGCACCATCACCGAATTTTTCATCAAAGGCACCGAGCCGACGAAAGTTTGCCACCTGCACTACTCACCCGAGCAGGACCGAGTCGCCGCCGCGCCGCCCCCGCCCTCCGAATCACCAAGCACCCCCGCCGCGCCGGTCGCCGCGCTGCCCACCGCGCCTGCGCCCATCCCCGTGGCCGCCGCGCCGGAAACATCCGTAACCGTCCCCGTGAAACCGCAGCCCGCGAAGCCCGCCGAGCCGCCGAGGAAAAAAGGCTTCTGGGGCCGCATCTTTGGCGGTTAGGGGAGGCAGTTAGCCGCGCGCGGCACTGTCACGCGGCACTGTCGCGCGGCGAGAATTGCGCTCACCGTGGCTACTCATGCCTCCTAAACACCATTCCTGCAGGAGAAGCTGGGGTACAATTTACTGGTGTGGACGCGATTCTGCTGAGTGCGCCGGGGAATCTTCTTGGAAAAATCTTTTGTTCAACCCGGGACGGAGGCTGGGGCTGAGGCTGTGAAATCCGGCGAGCCATTGGCGGCGGAGCCAGCGCGGGCTACACCCTACATGCCCGCACAAGGCACGCCCGCACAGGCCATGCCTGCTTCGGGAAAGACCAAGGTCTGCGAGGCCTGTGGGAGCGAATTCCAGTGCTTCGCGGAAAGCGCCTGCCAGGGAAGCACGGAATGCTGGTGCGCGGCGGTGAAAACAACTCCCGGCATACTGGAGAGGCTGCGCGCCAGTTATCAGGATTGTTTGTGCGCGAACTGTCTCGACAAGGCTGCGCAGACGATCGAATCTGCTTCCCTTTAATCTTCCGTGCCGGAGCGCTGCAGGATGGTGGCGAAGAAGCCGTCGGTGGCGTTGCGCTCCGGGCTGGTCTCCAGATAGTTGGCGGCGAGCAGGTCTCTGACAGCGGGATCATTCGTATCCTTCATCGATTGCCCCAGACGCGCGGCTTCCTCGCTGATACGAATCAGGCGGAATTCCGGATGGCTGGCCAGGAAAGTATCAACCACGCCACGGTTTTCTTCCGGTTCAAACGAACAGGTGCTGTAGACCATTCTCCCGCCCGGCGAGAGTACGGCGGCGGCGCGATCCAACAACTTCAGTTGCAGCGCGGCCAGTTGCGGAATCGCCTCGGGCTGAAGCCGCCATTTGATCTCTGGATTGCGGCGCAGGGTGCCGGTGCCGCTGCATGGCGCGTCCACGAGGATGCGGTCAAACGCTGGAATGCCATCAAACGACGCGCCAAACGGTAGAGGTTGTGTGCCATCCAGCACCACTCGATGAATTTTCGCGGCTGGGTTTGGTCCGCCTGAAACCATCGCTGGAACCATCGAATGCCGCAGACGGTGGTGATGGAGATCGCCCGCGATGACGCGCCCGCCCGTGCTGTTCCCTGAGGCCCCGGCGTATCGCGCCAGCAGCGCGGTCTTATTGCCCGGTGCGGCGCACAGGTCCAGCACGCGCTGGCCGGGGCGCACATCGAGCAGCAGCGGAATTAACTGCGACGCCTGATCCTGAATGGCGATCTCACCGCGGCGGAACAGTCCGGTCGCGGTTACCTCTCCACCCAGAATGGTAATGCAGTCCTTCAGAATGGCGGAGGGCGTTGCATTCACGTTAGCCGCAATCAAATCTTCCAGGATTTTCCCCGCGCTATCCGCTTGGTTGCCGCGCACGTAGACCACTGGAGCTTGATTGCTGCTCTCGGCGCGCGTGGCTGCCTGCGCTATTCCCAGCCGCGCCGCCCAGCGCACCAGCAGCCAGTCCGGGTAGGCACACTCGATCGCCTTCCATTCGAGATCGCTGATTCCCACCGGGCGCAGATTGGCAAAACTGCTGCCATGCGCCAAGTTGCTCGCTTTGCGCAGCACGGCATTCACCAGTCCGGCGGCGGAAGTTTTCCCGGCCCGCTTGACCAGCTCCACCGATTCGCCGATGGCCGCGTGCGCCGGGACACGCGTGAGATTCATCAATTGATAGATGCCCAGCCGCAGCGCGATACGCACCTCGGCGTCGAACTTCAACCAGCTTCCCTGGGTGAATCGCTGGGCGATGAAATCGAGCTTCCTCTGCCAGCGCAGACTGCCCATCACCAGTTCGGTGCACAGCGCGGCGTCGCGCAATGAGAGATTGTGGGTAAGCTGCCCGCGCAATAATTCGGAGGCGAAGCTCGCTTGCTTCTCCACGCGCAGAAGTATTTCAAAGGCCGCCTGACGCGCCGGACTGGGTGGTTTCGGGCGGGAGGTTTTAGGTTTAGAAGCTTTGTTGAAAGGAGAGGATGGTGCAGACACTTAAGGCAGCCGGTCGCCGGGAGTAGCGCCGCCCGAATCGTCGTCGCCACCACCACCGCTGGGAGGAGGCGCGCCTTCATTCGATCCCGAGTCAGAGCCACTGACGCCACCGCCCGCGCCGCCACTGCTGCCCGGATTGCCCGATCCCGCCGCAGGTCCGCTTGCCGGACCGCCGGCAGTTGCAGTCCCGCGCTGGGATTTGATCTGAGCCAAGGTGTTGCCTACCGCGCGGACCACGCTGCCGACAATACTGCGCGGCACGGCGGGCTTGGCCGCCGCTAGCGGAATATCCGCGATGACCTCAATGCTTTCGCCGCCCTGCACCAGCACTTCCTGGCCGGGCATCAGACGATGGCGCACCGCAACGGCGCCTTCTTCCACGGAGACAATGGTACTTTCCGTGGGGCTGACTTCCACGTCAAAGGTGGTGCCGCGCACGGAGATGACCGCGGTCGGCGAAGTTACCCGAATGGACGGATCGTCCTTGGTCAGCTTCTGCACATGAAAACGAATCTTGCCCAGATAGAGGTCGATCATATCGCGCAAACTGAAGCGATTGGCGCGGAAGGCGAAGCGCGAGTTGGGAAAAATTTCCAGACGGCTCCCGTCGGGTAGGGCCAGCTCCGCGAAGCCGTCAGAGCCGGTAACCATTACTTGCCCAGCCTGAATCTCCTGTCCACCAGAGACCGCCCACATTTCACCGCCGCGCTCGATCGAGACTTTACCGGCGGCCGTGGCGATCTGCGCGGTATTCATCGCGAATTGAGCAAGCTGCGCGCTGGCCGCAGCGGAGAACAGCGTTAAGGCCAAAGCGATCATCGAGAAATGCAAGGGGAGGCGCAAGGCGACCCTGCGTGCCGAAACCACGAAGCAGGCACGGGCGCAAGCTCTGCCGAGTTGGGAGTGGCCAGTCACTTTAATTCTGCAAGTCCTCAAGTCAAACCATTGCTTCAGGAAGCAAACCACTGTTTCATGAAGTCAAACCATTGCTTCAGGGCCGGAGGATCCCAAAACCGGGATTCCCAACTCTCGATTAACAATCTAACAAACGCCGCCCGCAAAATCCACAGGGAAAATGGCGGATTATGTCCAACTTGTGTCAACTATTATGCACTAAACCTGAATAAACCTGAATGACCCACTACAGAGATCCGTAGATAAATGATGCAAATCGCGGTAAATCGTTGACCTGCTTTGGCATCGACGGTAAAATAAAAAGCTCCATTCCGCCATTGGCTCCGTGTAGGCGCCGACGGTAGATGACAGCCAACTCAGATGACTACAAACAACGACGGCAATAGCGGCAACAACGCCAATAATCGGGGCGACAACAAAAACAGGAGCGAGGGAGAGGGTTCGCCCACCTGGCGCGTGGGGGCGCATACCTCCATCGCCGGGTCGCTCGGTCATGCCGCCGAGCATGCTCACCAGATTGGCGGCAACTCGCTGCAGATATTTTCGAGCAGCCCGCGCATGTGGCGAGCGCGCAATTTTCCCGCCGATGAACTGGCGGCCTTCGCGCGCTTCCGCACGCAGTTCAATTTGTATCCTCTCGTCGTTCACTGCAATTACCTGATTAACATGGCCTCGCCTGACCCCATCCTGCGCGAACGCTCACGCGAAGCCTTTGTCGGCGAGATTCAGCGCGCCGAAGCCATGCGCGCCAACTTTCTGGTGCTGCATCCCGGCAGTTTCCGCGAAGGCTCGCCCGAGCAGGGTATCCGCGATGTTACCGCCGCCATTCGCGCCGCGGTACGGCAGGCACCGCCGCAGCATACCACCATCCTGATTGAGAATATGTGTGGACAGGGCAGCGTGCTGGGCGGAACGTTTCAACAACTGGGCGACATGCTGGCGCTGCTGGAAGGGCTGCCCGTGGCCTCCTGTGTGGACACGGCCCATTGCTACGGCGCGGGCATGGACCTGTCGAGCGAGGCCGGGTTGAACGCGATGGTCGATCAGGTGGAGCGAACCGTGGGTTGGGAAAACGTTCCGGTGCTCCACGCCAACGATTCGCGTGCGCGGCTGGGATCGCACCTGGACCGGCACGAGCACATCGGGCGCGGCGGCATCGGCAGCGAAGGGTTTCGTCGCATCGTGAATCATCCGGCGCTACGCGGGAAGGCCTTCATCCTGGAAACACCCATTGAAGAAGACGGCGACGATCGGCGCAATCTGGAGATGCTCCGCGCGCTCCGCGCGGATTCGTCTTCAAAACCGGGCGGCAAATCGGGAGGCAAGCCGGGCGCCAAGCCACGAACGCGCCCGGCGGTCAAATCGCGCAGCGCGGCTAGCGCGACAAGCTCCGCAAAGGCCTCCGCAAAGTCTAAAAGCGCTCCGCGATCAAAAGTTAGGAAGGCAGCCAAGTGAGTATAGAGCCAGGCCGTAATTCAACCGCGAGTGGTCCCGCCACGAGCGACGCGAACGGGCCTATCAGTTATGACCACGCTACGGTAGAAAAGAAGTGGCAACAGCAGTGGCTGGAGCGCACGGACTGGAAAGTCTCGGTCGAGAGCGGCAAGCCGAAATATTACGTTCTGGAGATGCTGCCATACCCCTCCGGACGCCTGCACATGGGGCATATCCGCAATTACTCCATCGGCGACGCGCTGGCCCGCTACAAGCGCATGAAGGGTTTCAACGTTCTGCATCCCATGGGCTGGGATTCCTACGGCCTGCCCGCCGAAAACGCCGCCATCAAAAATAAAGTTCATCCCCGTCAGTGGACGCGCGACAACATCTTTTACATGAAGGGCCAGATGCAGCGCTTCGGCTTCAGCTATGACTGGTCGAAGGAAATCTCCACCTGCGAGCCGGAGTACTATCGCTGGAATCAGTGGTTCTTCCTGAAGATGCTGGAGAAGGGCATCGCCTATCGCCGCAACTCCAAAGTGAACTGGTGTCCGGACTGCGCCACGGTGCTGGCCAATGAGCAGGTGGTGGACGGCTGCTGCTGGCGCCACGAAACCACGCCGGTGCTGATGAAGGAACTGGAACAGTGGTTCTACCGCGTATCGCAATACGCCGATGCGTTGCTGGAGGACATGGGCAAGCTCGAGAACTGGCCCGACCGCGTGCTGGCCATGCAGCGCAACTGGATCGGCAAATCGGTGGGCGCGCGCGTGGACTTCAAAGTGGCCGACCTCGGCGACACCATCACCGTCTTCACCACGCGCGTCGATACCATCTACGGAGCCAACGCGGTGATCATCGCCGCCGAGCATCCGCTGGTTGAAAAGCTGGTCGAGGGCGTTCCCGGCCAGGCCAGCACGTACGAAAAAATTAAAGTCATGCGCGCCAAGCGAGCTGCCGCAGGCGTCGGAGATACCGCCAAGGACGGCATCTTCCTGGGCCGCTTCGCCGTGAATCCCTACAACGGCGAGCAGGTGCCCATCTGGGTGGGCAACTTCGTACTGATGGAGTACGGCACCGGCGCGATCATGTCCGTGCCGGCGCACGATGAGCGCGATTTCGAGTTCGCGCAGAAATATCGCCTGCCCGTGAAAGTTGTGGTGCGGCCCGAGCGCGGCGTCGTCGAGGCGCTGGTGGGCCGCAAGGTGGAAGAGGCATTCACCGACGACGGCGTGCTGCTGAACTCCGGGGCGTTCAACGGACTGGGGTCGGTGGAAGCGCGCGCGAAGATGATCGCGCACGCCGTCGAGAAGGGCTTTGGCAAGGGCGAGACCAGCTATCGCATCAAGGACTGGGGCATCTCGCGACAGCGCTACTGGGGCACGCCCATCCCGGTGGTTTACTGCGCCAAGTGCGGCATGGTTCCCGTGCCGGAAGCGAAGCTGCCGGTGGTGCTCCCCGAGAATGTCCAGATCACCGGACAGGGACGGTCGCCGCTGTGCGAGGTTCCCGAGTTCCTGAACACGTCGTGCCCCAAGTGCGCCGGGCCTGCACAGCGCGAGACGGATACCATGGACACTTTCGTCGATTCGTCCTGGTACTTTTATCGCTACACCAATCCGGCCGAGACCTCCGCGCCGGTGGACACCAAGGCGGTGGATTACTGGTTCCCGATTGACCAATACATTGGCGGCATCGAGCACGCCATCCTGCACCTGATCTATTCGCGCTTCTACGCCAAGGTCATGCGCGATCTGGGGCTAACCAAGGCGGACGAGCCCGCCGCGCGTTTGTTCACGCAGGGCATGGTCATCAAGGACGGCGCCAAGATGTCCAAGTCCAAGGGCAACGTGGTGGACCCGGACGAGATGGTGGCGCGCTACGGTGCCGACACCACGCGCATGTACGTGCTCTTCGCCGCGCCGCCGGAGAAAGACCTCGAATGGAACGAGTCCGGCGTCGAGGGCATCTACCGCTTCGTCAGCCGCGTGTACCGCCTGGTGGCGAAATATGCTCCCGAGCTGAAAAATGTTTCCGCCGTCAAGGGCGCTCCGGTAACCGCGGAAGACCGCAAACTGCTGCGCAAGCTGCATCAGACCATCCGCCGCTTATCCAACGATTTCGAGGGCCGCTGGCATTTCAACACGGATATCTCCGCGCTGATGGAACTGGTCAACATGATCTACAGCATGGAGGATCAGATATCGCCCTCCACCATGCGCGAAACGCTGGAGGGACTGGCGCAGTTGCTCTCGCCGTTCGCGCCGTATCTGGCGCAGGAACTATGGACCGAGCTGGGACACGCTCTCGACCTGCTGCACGTGGCCTGGCCCGCTTACGACGAGGCGCTCGCGAAGGAAGAGGAGCGCGAAATTCCGGTGCAGGTGAACGGGCGTCTGCGCCGCAAGATACTGGTGCGCGACGACATCCCCCAGGAAGAGTTAGAGGAAGCCGCGCTGAACGATCCGCGCATCAAGGCGCTGCTGGCCGGGGCGAAGAGCGTGAAGGTCATCGTGGTCCCCAACAAGCTGGTCAACATCGTGATTTCGTAACTATATTAGAGCCCCGACCGATCAGAGCCCCGACCGCCAGGGAGGGGGCACGTTTGCCGGTTATCAATGATCGTTTAAGGT
>SHUM01000076.1 GCA_009691245.1 Acidobacteriota bacterium
TTGTCTTCCCGCTGGCCACCGCCACTTCAACCTGCCGCAACACCGTTACGATCTGCTCTGGTTTGTACCTCTGCATCGGCATATTCAAATACCTCCTTCATGAGATTCTCTCTCACTTCGGCTGGTATCGAAATCGCCGGGCAGGTCACGAGGCGTTTTTCAGAAACTCGGCGAGGGGGACGATGGCGGACGCGTCTTTCAACATGATGAGTTCGTTGAGGACCGATTCCTGCAGATGCTGCGACAGGTTCGGCAACGCCACGACCAGAGCCGCGCCGCGATTGGGAAGATTGCCCTTCACCAGCGCCGACACGGCCGCTTCCTGAACTCGTGGATCGGAATGCGAGAAGGCGGGCATGAGATGCGAAACCACATCGGGATCGGAGAGCGCGCCCAGCACATAGCAGGCGTTGCGGACCACGTACCAGCGTTCATCCTTCATGCGTTTGCTGGCGGCCTCGAATGATCCAGCGCCCAATTGCTGCGAAATGTGCAACAGCTTGGAGCGGTTCGCCGCCACGCGCTCGTCCTCCAGCATCAGGAAGACTGCTTCCGCCGCCTGGTTCTCGACCAGCCGCAGCAGGGAAGCAATAGTGCGGCTGGCGGCGGGATCACTGGTCTTTTGAATCGCCAGATCAATCAGCTTCTGAGCGGTGGCCGGCGCCAGCAGGTTTTCCAGGCCCACGGCGCAACAGGATTGATGGGCCGCGCTGTCTTTTTGCCGGTTGCGATCCAGTTCCAGTCCAATGCGCAGGGCGGTATCGAAGTCTTCAAACATTCCCATGGAGTGCGCCGCGGTGGTGAGCGCATTGGCGATGTGAACATGCCCCGGGTCATTCTGCGTACCGCTCTCGCTTAACTGACTGCAAAGCTGCACAACCACTTTGCGGACGAAGTCCAGCGTGTTCATTCCCGTCAGCACGCGGATCAGCTCCGGCAGATGAGCCAGCACGGAGTCCCGCGCCGGGCCGCTGGCGGCTGGCAGCGTCTCAAAAAAATGTCCGGCCACCTCCGTTGTTTTTTCGAGCAAGCCATCCTTCCCGGTCTGTTTAACGTATTCGATGAAGTGGCGAAACGCTTGCTCACCAAACTCGGCCAGTTGCATCAGATGAACGTGCTGCTCATCGGGGGTTAGTCCTGCCCACCCCATTTCCTGCCGGATGCGATCATGAACCTCCACAGGCAGTTCTTTGCGTTCCACCAGAACATTGATTTTTTGCAGCAGCCGTTCCGCCACCTGCGTGGTGCGCAACGCGCGGCCCAGTATTTGGACGACATCATCCTGCGCAACGCGAATGCCTTCCGCTCCCTCCGCCGTGCCGAACTTTTGCTTCGCCCACTGGAGGGCAACGTCTTCGGCTAAGGCGTGAGCCACCTCAATGCCGGGTAATCCCTTGTAGGCGTTCTGTCGCTCCGCGGGCATTGACGAGAGCAGGTAGTCCGGGGAGAGATCGTTGAGAACCCGCGCCAGCGCTTGTACCGTCTCCTTGGGGTCCACCTCCGGATTCAGTAATGCCGCTTGGGCCGCTTGCTCCGCCAGTGCCAGCATGTCGCCCGGCGCGCCCTGAAATCCCTGTGGCGCTTTCAGTCCCGAGCCCTGCATGAACATTCCGAAGTTCACCGAATGCGCGATGGCCTTGGGGTCCATGAGCGATTGCGCGGTCATGAACGAATCGATATCCATGCCCAGGGTGGTGTCGCCTTTGTGCGAATCCCTCTTGTCGGCGGCCATCACCCGCATGCCTTCGATGAGATTCTTGCGCAGGTAGAGGGTCGTGCCGCCGGCGCCTTCAATGATCTCGGGCTTGGTTGAAATGATGCCCAGGCCGCGACGGTAGTCACGGACAGTAAGGCCGAGTGAAAACATAATGCCCATGATGCCGCGCTTCATGAATTCGTTGGAGAGTGAGTCCAATGTCGTGTCGGGAGTGAGCAGATCGTTGAGCAGAATACGCTGATTAAAAAATCAGAAGGTGAACTGCGGGGATTTCTTCATGATCGCGGTCAGCATCGCGTAAGAGGTCTGAATCGGCTCTTCCGCCGCCGGGTGGTCCGGTGAGTAAAGAAATGCCAGCTTGTAGGCGCGTTGCAGGGCGCGGCCGAAGATCAACCCCTCTTTTTTGAGCTGGTTTTTTTCAATCATTCGTGAGGTCCTCGCACGCTAACATCCTTTAGTTAAGCTATCGCAATGGCATGGGGATAACAAGTAAATGTGATGTCTAATGCACCGCCGGGCAGTTGCCTATTTATGTTCCGTGCATTCCGTAGCGCCGGTTTACAGCCGTCCCCCAGCGGACGGGTCGGAGGCCTGTCCTTACCTTAAGCGCAAACTGAGACACTGCTCGGGCTGGACATGGATTTTGCGCGACGACTATAATCAATAGATTCGAGCAGGGACCACGAATAGTTCGACAGCCAGTTCAACATGTTGTCCGGAGGAGTCATGCAGGTTCCAGTGGACCTGAAGAGTACCGTCAATCTACCCAAGACTGATTTTCCCATGAAGGCCAATCTCCCGCTGACGGAGCCGGTGATTCTGGAACGCTGGGAAGCGCAAAACGTCTATGGACGATTGCGCGAGCAGCGGGTCGGCGCGCCGCTCTTCACGTTGCATGACGGGCCTCCCTACGCCAACGGCAACATTCACCTCGGCACGGCGCTCAACAAGATACTCAAGGACTTCATCGTGAAGTCGAAGAGCATGGCCGGATTCAACGCGCCCTACGTGCCCGGTTGGGACTGCCACGGCCTGCCGATCGAGTTGAAAGTGGACCAGGACCTAGGCGCCAAGAAAGCTGGCATGACTGCCGCCGACATCCGTCGCGCCTGTCGCGAATATGCCGGCAAATACGTTGACCAGCACCGCAAGGATTTCAAACGCCTCGGCGTGCTCGGTCGCTGGGATGATCCCTACCTCACCATGTCGGCGCAATATGAGGCCGTCATCGCCGACGCTTTCGTCGATTTTCTGGACAAGGGATACATTTACAAGGGTCTGAAGCCGGTGCACTGGTGCATGAGTTGTCGCACCGCGCTGGCCGAGGCCGAGGTCGAGCATCACGACCACACCTCGCCCTCCATCTGGGTGAAGTTTTCTCTTCCGATCGAGGCTGCCACGGACGCGTTGGCTTCTGAACTCGCCACCATAATCGGCAGCAGAAAAGTCGCGGCGTTGATCTGGACCACCACGCCTTGGACGCTGCCGGCTAATCTGGCTCTCTCCTTCCACCCCGAGACGGATTATTCGGTGGTCGACTCCGCTAGCGAAACAGACTCCGCTCTGCTGATCATCGCGCAGCCCATGGTCGCGCAGGTCGCGGCGAAGCTCGGCTGGACGAATCACAAAATTCTCGGCGTCCTGCCCGGAAAGAAGTTTGAGCACGCGCGCTTCCGCCATCCGTTCCTCGATCGCGACTCGCTCGGTCTCCTCGGCGATCACGTCACCATGGAGCAGGGCAGCGGCATCGTCCACACCGCGCCGGGGCACGGCGTGGAGGACTTCATCGTCGGCGAAAAGTATCACCTGCCCGTGCTGTGTCCGGTGGATAATCGCGGACGGTTCGAGTTGGGCGACCTGGAGTATTCCGGCAAGACAGTTTTCGAAGCCAACCCCATCGTGATCGAGATACTCCGCGCGCGCGGCGCGTTGCTGCACACCGAATCGCTGAGCCACTCCTATCCGCATTGCTGGCGCTGCCGCAAGCCGGTCATCTTCCGCGCGACGGAACAATGGTTCATTAACCTGAATCACGACGACCTGCGCGGCCGCTCACTCGCCGAGATTCGCCAAGTGAAGTGGCTGCCCGAATGGGGCATGGAGCGTATCTCCAACATGGTGGCCACGCGGCCCGACTGGTGCATCTCGCGCCAGCGCGTTTGGGGCGTTCCGATCATCGTGTTCTTCTGCGAGTGCTGTAATAAGCAGTTCACCGAGCGCGCCGCCCTGAAACACGTGGTCGAGCTGTTCCGCCGCGAGACCGCCGACGTTTGGTATACCAGGACGCCGGCCGAGTTGCTCCCCGTGGGAACGAAATGTAGTCACTGCGGCGCGAGTGAGTTCCGCACCGAGCGTGACATTCTCGATGTGTGGTTCGACTCCGGATCGAGTCACCTGGCTGTGCTCGGTAACGACCCGCAACTGCCGTGGCCCGCCGACATGTATATTGAGGGTGGGGACCAATATCGCGGATGGTTCCACTCGTCTCTGCTGGTGGCCGTGGGTCTGAAGGGAAAAGCTCCTTACAAGGAAGTGGCCACGCACGGCTGGGTGCTCGACGGTCAGGGCCATGCCATGCACAAGTCGCTCGGCAACGTCATTGAGCCGCAGACCATCATCAAGTCGCACGGCGCGGAGATACTCCGCCTGTGGGTGGCCTCGCAGGACTTCAAGGAAGATTTGCGCATCTCGAAAGAGATGCTGGAGCGGATGTCGGATTCCTATCGCAAGATTCGCAACACCTTTCGCTACCTGCTCTCGAACCTCTACGATTTCGATCCTGCGAAGGATCAGGTGCCAGCATCTTCCATGCTGGAAGTCGATCAGTGGGCATTGCAGCGCACCGCGCAGCTTGTCGAGCAGTGCCGCACTCACTATCAGGAGTACGCGTTCCACAAGGTCTATCACGCCGTCTACCATTTCTGCACCGTGGAGATGAGTGCATTCTATCTGGACATCACCAAGGACCGGCTCTACACCTCCGCCGCCGGCGGCCCGGCGCGGCGCAGCGCGCAGACCGCTCTCTATCGCATGGCCGACGCGCTGGTGCGCCTGATCGCGCCCATCATGTGCTTCACCGCGGAGGAAGTCTGGCGGCATCTGCCGTCCGCCGCCGGAAAGACGAACGACAAGGCAGGTGAGCGCGAGAGCATTCACTTCGCAATATTTCCCGCGCCGGAGGAGTTCACCGCGGGACTGAGCGCCGATCAACTCACCAATCTCAAGAACTGGGACCGCCTCATCGCGGTGCGCGACGAAGTCCTGAAAAAGTTGGAAGTCGCCCGCCGCGATAAGTTCATCGGCCAGTCGCTGGAAGCAAAAGTCGAGTTGTCCGCCAGCGGTGACACGGCGGCGCTGCTCGATCAATACCGCGCCATGCTGCCGATGCTGTTCATCGTATCGCAGGTGGCGCTGAATGCTGGTGCCGCGCCTGCTCCTGACACGGTCTCTGAAGGCATCACGGAACTCGGCCTTAAAGTGCACAAAGCGGCTGGAGAAAAATGTGAGCGTTGCTGGAACTATTCCATCCAAGTTGGTATGGATAAAGAATTTGTAACATTATGCGAACGTTGCGCTCCGGTGGTCCACAGCCTGATCCCCTGAGGGAATGAGTGCGTTCCACTCGTAGTTGATCGCACTCTAACAGTCGTCATCCTGAGCGCAGCGAAGGACCTGCTTTTGCTTTGCTCGTATGCATGAAGCAGGTCCCTCGTCGCATTGCTCCTCGGGATGACAACGAATCAATTGATGGGCGCTGGTAACCACATGTCCCGCTCGACTAGCTTTCTCATCGCCGTGCTGGTTCTGTTCGCTGACCAACTGTCCAAGATGTTGGTGATCGCGCGCGTCGATGCGTACGCGACGGTCGTGATCATCCCCGGCGCGCTGAACATCATTCGCTCAGCCAACCGGGGCATCGCTTTCGGCATACTCTCTGACTCCTCTTCACCGTGGACAAAACTGGGCCTGATCGTGCTCGCTTCGGTGGTCATGGTCTTCATCGGCGGGCTGCTCTGGAAAACGAGCGGCATGCCCGGCGCTACTCGAATGGGGCTGGCGATGGTGCTGGTGATGGGCGGCGCGGCGGGCAATCTGCTGGACCGGCTGCTGCGCGGCGAAGTAACCGACTTCCTCGATTTCTACGTAGGCCGCTATCACTGGTACACTTTTAACGTGGCCGATGCGGCCATCACCATCGGCGCGGCTCTGGTGCTGTTGGACGTTTTCTCCGCGCGTCGCGCGCCGGACTCCGGCCTGAACTAGCTCGGGCACAATATGTATCCCAAACTTTTCACCATCGGCGATTACGTGCTGCCCACTTATGGGCTGCTCGTCGTTACCGGAATGATGTTGGGCCTCTACGCGGCGGGGAAGCTGGCGGCGCGGGAGGGGCTGGCCGCCGACCGCATCTTTAATCTGGGCATCTATCTGGCGCTGGCGGGGATCATCGGGTCGAAGCTGGCCTTGATCGCGCAGGACTGGGATTATTTCGGCGCGAACCCGGCGCGGATTTTCTCCATGTCCACGTTGCAGTCGGGTGGAATTTTCTACGGCGGGTTGATCGCTTCGATTCTCACCGCCGTCTATCTGACGCGCAAGTATGACCTGTCGTTCCTGCGCGCCGGCGATGTGCTGATGCCGGGCGTGGCGCTGGGGCTGGGGCTGGGTCGCCTCGGCTGTTTTTCGGCGGGCTGCTGCTGGGGCAAAGAGACCGACGCTCAGTGGGGAGTCACTTACACGAATTCGTACAGCCATGAGACGGTCGGCGTTCCGCTCAACGTCGCCCTGCATCCGACGCAGATTTATGAGTCCGTGCTCAGTCTGGCGATCTTCGCGTTTCTCTGGCATCGGCATCGCCACAAGAAATATCACGGCGAGATATTGGGCTGGTATCTGCTGCTCGGCCCGGCGTCGCGCTTTGTGGTCGAGTTGGCGCGGCATCACTCGGAGGAAGCGTGGCTGTTCGGGCACGTGGTCTCCGACGCGCAAGGCATCAGCGTTATGTTGTTTTTGTTCGGCGCTTGGCTGCTGTGGCTAAGCCCGTATCGGCGACGCGCGTTGCGCCCGGCGTGAGGGATAGTGCCCGAAACTATCGTGAATGATTTATAGTCGTTCGTATTTTGATGTCGTCATTCCGAGCGCAGCGAGGAACCTGCTTTTGGGTTACTTCTTAGGCGCGCAAAGCAGGTTCCTCGCTGCGCTCGGAATGACGACAGGTTAAATAACAACATGCTACAACAATTCCAAATCGGCGAGGTGGACCACGGCAAGCGCCTCGATCTCTATCTTGCCGAGCAACTCCCCGAGTTGAGCCGCTCGCGCATCCAGCAACTGCTCGCCGACGGGAAAATTCTCGTCAGCGGCGGGCTGGCCGGTAAAGACACCAAGCCGGGGTATAAGTTGCGGGGCGGGGAAGCAATTTGTGTCGGGGACACCGCCGCCGTGCCTCTGCACGCCTTTGCTGAGGATATCCCGCTCGAAATACTCTACGAAGACGACGACATGGTGGCTGTCCACAAGCACTCCGGCATGGTGGTGCATTCCGGCGCGGGTGTGAAGAGCGGCACACTGGTGAACGCGCTATTGAGTCACTTCCAGTCACTGTCGAAAGTGAGTGGCGAACTGCGCCCCGGCATCGTACACCGTCTAGACCGTGAAACCTCCGGCGTGCTGCTGGTCGCCAAGAATGACGCGGCGCACCGCGGGCTGGCCGCGCAGTTTGCCGAACGCTCCATGGAGAAGACCTATGTGGCGCTGGTGCATGGCGTAATGAAAGAGGACGCTGGAGTAATTCGAGCGACGATTCGCCGCGACCCGGTGCGCCGCGTGCGCATGATCGCCCGGCCGGATGGCGGGCGCGAGGCCGAGAGCCGCTGGCAGGTGCTGCGCCGCTACAAGGGTTTCACGCTGGTGCAGGTGCGCATCATTACCGGGCGTACACATCAGGTCCGCGTGCATATGGCCAGCATCGGGCATCCCGTGGTGGGCGATACACTCTACGGCGCGCCCGGGAAATTGCAAGTCACGTTGTTCACGCCGGAGTCGAGCGGCGCGACGTTTGCTAAAGGGCCGAAGCGCAGCGCACCCAATCAGCATATTGATGAATACGAAGCTACGCTGTCCCGCAATTTCCTGCATGCCGCGCGCATCTGCCTGAAGCATCCGCGCACCGGTGTGTCAATGGATATCCGCGCGCCCTTGCCCGCCGATCTCGACGCCTTCCTGAAGCGTCTGCTGTCGGCGGATGAATCCCCGCTCAACAAGCCGAAATGGGGAATCCCACCGCACCGCCGGAAGTCTTCGCCACCGGAAGAATGATCCGCCAACAGAGCCACGACGGGGCGGGAGAGGTTTCTCACCTGGAGCGAGAGATTTCTCAGTAGACACACGCGACTCCTCCAAAGCGCTCCCTTCCGGGGGGCGGCTCGGAGGCAATTAGCGCACGCGGCGGAGGAAGCCGCTGGGGCAGAAAGTTACCAGAAACTTTTCGCAGTCGTGGTCGATCACGAACTGTGGGCCATCGGTCGGCTGCGTTGCGAGAAATTCGCGGACGGCGCGCAGGGGATTATCCGTGGCCCATTGGGGATTTCCCGTGGGAGTGTCTGCCACGATTTCACACACCGTATCGAACATAATCATGTAACCGCCCACGGGGACGTAACGGGCGAAGGCGTGCAGTTCAGCCAGTGTATGCGCGTAGCTGTGGTCCGAGTCGAGGCAGACCAGCACATTGGTTTCGCCGCCGACCAACTGCTGAATTTTCTCGTGAGTGGCCGGAGACTTCGAATCACCTTCCAGCAATGTAATGCGGTCACTGTAGGCGCAGTTGGCGGTATGGACGCGGGCCTCTGGATGGATCTCAATATCCACTGAGATCACCCGTCCATCGATCTGCATCATGTTCAGCATGGACGAGTAGAAAACCGCTGTGCCGCCCAGATAAACGCCCGCTTCAAGGATGACTCGCGGACGCAGACGAAAGATCAATTGCTGCATCAGGATCAGGTCGGTGGGCCATTGCTGTACAGGAACACCAAGCCATGTCACTTGTTTCCACAACAGGCCGTTCCACATGTTCTTGGTCCATTGACGGGCCAGTCGCTCCGTGGCTTCTGTTGTATAAAGTGAGTCCGGTGAACTGTTGAGTGAACCGGCGAGCGGAAGTGAATTGTCATTCATAGATGGTGTGAAACTTTCAGTGAGTAGGATGAAAATTATGCAGATGCTTGCTCATGCTCCGTCGGGCCGCTCGCGCAGCGCGACGTCGATGGTCATGCGGCTGTCAGCGCGGTACAGCGTGATTTTGATGGTGTCGCCGGGGCGCTTGCGCGCCAGCAAGCGGGTCAGATCGCTGGGAGTGTTGATGGGCGTGCCGTCAATGGCTACGATCAAGTCGCCGCCCATGACCACCTGCTGATTCCCCCAATAACCCAACTCGGTGCCGGGCAGGATGCCAGCGCTGGCGGCGGGGCTGTTGCGGGGAACCTGCGCGACCAGCAGGCCCTTGCCGGTGGGCAGTTTCAGCGCCTGGGCCAGAGGTGGACTGATCTCCTGACCCACCACCCCCAGCCAGGCACGGCGCACGCGGCCATCCGTTACCAGTTCGGCGATGGTGCCGCGCGCGGCGTTGATGGGGAGAGCAAAGCCGATCCCGATATTGGCTTGACCGTAGATGGCGGTGTTGATTCCGATCACTTCGCCACGCGAATTCAGCAGCGGGCCGCCGGAGTTGCCGGGGTTGATGGCGGCGTCGGTTTGGATGACGTCATCGAGCACGCGGCTCTGCCCGTCGCGGATGGTGCGATTGAGCGAGCTGATGATGCCGGTGGTAAGCGTGCCGTCCAAGCCGAAGGGATTGCCGATGGCCAGAACTTTTTGTCCCACGTGCAGCCGCTGCTCGGGTCCGGCCATGCGGACGAACGTCAGCGGTTTCTTGGCTTCGATCTTGATTACGGCCAGATCCGTCTGCGGGTCGCGGCCCACCACCCTGGCGGGGTAGCGTGACTGGTCCGATAAAGTTACTTCCAGGGAGCGCGCTCCGCTTATGACGTGATAGTTGGTTACGATGTGGCCCTTGTCGTCGATCAGAAATCCGGAGCCGGAGCCCTCTTGCGGGATGGCTTGCATGAAGAAGTCGTATTGCACAGTGGTCGAAGTGATGTTCACCACGGCGGGGCTGACGGCGCGATAGACATCCACGTTATTTTGCTCGTCGCCGGCTGCGCCCGAGGCATCAACAGGCGCACCGGCATTGGCTGGATCATCCGCGCCAGTACCCTGCGCGCTGGCAATGGTGCTGGGAATGACGGGGAATGTGGAGACCACCTGTCCGCCGTTGCCCTGCTGTGGGCGCAACCATATCCACCAGCCCACGACGATCCCGAGCGCGGCGGCCAGCGAGAGCTTGATCCAGATGCCGGAGTTTTTCATAGACACAATAGAGGGGACCCAAAGAGCCGGGGCTCAATAGCCAAATTCGCGAAAAACCGATTCCAAGCAGCAGTATAGGCGGCTCGGACCACGAATTCAATTGAGGCGGTTCGAGGGTAGTGTCTCCGCTTGCGCTCCAAGGTAGGGACAGGTCTCCTGCCTTGTCCCCCTGAGGGAGGCAGGAATGCCTGCCCCGCTTAAGCCCCATCGACAACTTATTCAAACTGACCCACCACCGGTTCGAGTGACATTCACTGGAACGGGCCGACTGGAGGACGGCCCGCCATTGTCAAAATGCTAATTGCAGTCCGTGAACAATATTGATTGACCACGAGCCGTGCTGGCGCAGTCGAATGGGATGACTGATTGTAGGGGCGTGCTAAGATCAAATTGGTGCTCCCTCCAAGCGGAGAATTGCGTTTGAAATTACTTTCAAAACTGATTTTGCGGCCCCTCCAATGGCTGCTGGAGATCGCGATGCTGCTGGCGCTGATCCTGCTGGTGGGCAGCTTCGCCTTGCTGTTCATCACCGATCCCCAGATTCGATCCATCCCTCTGGTCGTCTTGCTGAAACAATTTGTCGATCCGCTGATCGCGCTGGCCGGCTCGTGGATTGGCGTACGCTGGCCGGGCGGCGCCTGGGGTTCGAAGCTGTTGCCGCTAGGGATGGCGGCGGTGGTCTGGGGCTTCCGCGTGATCGTGGTCGACACGCTGAAGGATTATCGCTATCGCGTGGAGGTGGGTGAGGTCATCGCGCCACCCTCTACGCGCGGTCAGCGTCTGAAGCCGATCTCGATCGAGAGCGCAGCGCCGGAGGCGGGGGAAACGGGTTCCAGGGGAAAGATGGCCGCGCCCGCAGCGCCGGGAATTAGCGCACTGGGTACGAACGGCCCGCTGTCCGTGTTGGGGGGGGCGCGCAACACGCGACGAGCCATATTGGCCGTTACGAAATGCTGGAAGAAATAGGCCGCGGCTCGATGGGACGCGTCTATAAGGCGCGCGATCCGCAGATTGGCCGCACCGTGGCTATCAAAGTGATTCAGACGCGCGACCTACAGCCGGATCAGATCGGTCCGCAGAAGGAGCGCTTTGCGCGTGAGGCACAGGCGGCTGGCAAGATGTCGCATCCGGGAATTGTCACGGTCTACGATGTGGTCGAAGACGCCTCAGGCAATCCCGCCTTGGTGATGGAGTATGTCGAGGGCGCCACGCTGGCCGATCTGCTGGCCGCCGGATCGGCGGCGCGGGCCGGTACGCTCTCATTTGACGATCGCCTGCGCATCGCCATTCAGGTAGCCGAGGCGCTGGATTATGCGCACCGCAAGGGCGTGGTGCATCGTGACATCAAACCCGCCAATATCATGATCACCAAGGACGGCAGCGCGGCGGGTGAAAGAAATAAAGTCCAGGCCAAGATTGCCGACTTCGGCATCGCCAAGCTGATCGACATGAAAGGCACCATCGGCGGAGGCGCGCTGGGGACGCCGTCGTTCGTCTCGCCCGAGCAGATTACCAACGGCGCCATTGATGCGCGCAGCGATATCTTTTCCTTTGGTGTGGTGCTGTACTTTATGTTCACCGGAGAGAAGCCGTTCCAGGGCGATAGCTTCACGGCGGTAACCTTTCAGGTCGTGCACACCGTGCCGAAGCCCGCGCGCCAGATCAATTTCGCGCTGCCCGAGCAACTGGACGAAATTCTCCTGCGCTGCCTGGCCAAAAATCCGAAAGACCGCTATGCTAGCGCCGCTGAGTTGGTCGCGGATCTCGTTGCTCTGCGCGACGGTCGCACATCCTCCTGCCCCTAGCGCTCGGATGTTGGGTATGCAGGATTCTCAGCGAACATTGCTGGTCACCGTGGTTGCCAACAGTCCATCCACCATCGTCACCATATCCACGATGACGCGGCCAGCCAAAATGCGCGGAAGCGTCACATTCACCTGATCCAAATCGGGGGAGTTCCCGTCTCGCGCCAGGTGTCCGCCAGCACGTAAGCCGTGTCTCCCGCGACCACGATGGAAGCGGCTTTGTGGATGGTTTGAATAGCTGGTCGAGCGTGCCAGAGTCATTCCCGTCCCGAGCGGCCCGAAAAGAGTTTCAACGAGAGGTACCCCGCGTGGTACGCAAGCTGCAATCCTCGCAAGCCGATCCATGCCAGCATGTTCGAATTGTTATCATGCATTTTATAGGCGACGCGCACGTGTAGCTGGCGGGAATTTTTCTGGAATGGAGCGGGGGCATTACTGAAAATGGCGGAGTACGATAAAACCTCAATATTCGGGATCACGCGTGAGCAGTGGATGCACTATACAGGCCGTGCGCTGGCGCGCTACATTATCATTCCGCTCACCACTACGTTCAATGTGCTCGTTCACATCCTGGGCATCGCATTCCTGATTCGCTTTGGGTTGGGGGTGGCTGGCTCGGCGCGATTGGATGCCACGGACGTGGGCGAGATTTCCCGTTTCCTTACGAACCCATTTCTGGCTCCAGCCTGGCTGTGGATCGCCGGGTTTCAGAACGTGCCCGCGGACACCATCCAAGCGGTTCCCGTGGTCTTTGCGATTGCCGCATGGGCGCTGCGTCCGTCGGTGTCGGATCGTCTGACTGCGCTGTCGGATCGTCTGCAAGGGCGCAAAATCGAGAATCTATTTAAGCCCGGACGGTTGCGCGTGGTTCCCCCGAAGCACGCCGCGAAGACAGAAGACCGTCCATTCGAGCAAATGGAAGAGTATGCGCGCCTGGTATCCACAGCCACGCAAGGACAGGAAGCGGATAGCAATCAGACGACAGATTTTCGTCTGGGCTCGATTGGTTTTGATTCCGCAGCGCGCATACAGGTCATCGGGCGCTATGAGTTGCTACAGGAACTCGGGCGCGGTCCGATGGGCGTTGTTTATAAGGCATTCGATCTCCAGATTGGTCGCAGCGTGGTGTTGAAGGTGCTGAACGCGTGCGAAATGGATGAAGAAG
>SHUM01000077.1 GCA_009691245.1 Acidobacteriota bacterium
CTTCGAGTCGGCAGTGGCGAAGAATAGCTGGCGCTCTCCCGCGAGCGTAATTTCCCTTAAATGGTCCAAGAACGAGAGCGTATTAATATCGTCGACATGAGCGACGGGATCGTCGAAAATGATAACTCTTGGGCCGGTCTTAAGGCGTCCGTTCATAGCCAAAAACAAAGACAATGTGAACTTTGCTCGTTGGCCCGAACTCATTTCATCCAGCTCGACGTTCGTTTTTGAAGCCCGCCGCACTATCTTGAGACCGTCCTCGTCGGCTTCGACGTCAAATTCGCTGGGAGCATGTATCCGTGCAAAAGTGGCCGCAATCTGAGCACCGTTCTCTCGAAGTACTTGGTTTGTAAGAGCTTGTCCCGATTGCTTCTGAATCAGGTCAGCGATCACAGCTCGGGCGCTATCAATGCGAGTTGCCTGAACACGTAACCCCGCTACTTCGGCAGTGGCATCTTCCACGACTTGGGCCTCACGCTTAATCGTCTCACCAAGGTCTTTTTCCTTGGCATGAGAAGTACGCAGTCGTACGCCCAGTTCGTGCGCCTCTCGCAGGCACGCCTCAAGTTCGAGCTCCGAAGACACTGCCGCACGGTTCACTTGACGCGCCAACGAATCAACCGCGCGATCCGCCACGTTGGACGGGTTCGGCTTTGCCGATACTTTGTGCAACCGACAGGTCCGCGGATTTCGATGATTTGGACGAGTTGGATACGGAAGAAGAGGCGAGGGGAATACGGCTGAAATCGGAACCGCAAGAACCGCAGCATCCGCAATAACTGTGAAAGTGGATACTTTGAGCGCCGCCGGGGGGTTGTGCAATAAAGGGGGGTCCTGTTCGGCCGCCCGCAATCTCAGGCCGTTCCCGCTTTTCACTGCGGACGGAGTTTCCCGTAGGCACCATGTGGGAAATTAGTTATTGGAGGGCGTAACCGCGAGACGCTTTCCCTTGCGGATGACGGTGCGAATGTTCTTGGCGTTGGCGATCTCCGCCACGGGATCAGCGCCAAGTATCACCAAGTCAGCCTGCTTGCCTGCTTGCACCGTGCCAATCTGATCGGCCTTGCGCATCAACTCCGCGGAGTAGCGCGTGGCGGCCAGAAGCACGCGATAGGGCGCGGCGCCAGAGTCCACCAGCATCTGCATCTCCTGATGAAACGCGATGCCCGGCACGCGGCCCGAGCTGGTGTCCGAGCCGACGATCAGATGTCCGCCGCGCGCGCTAAACTCCTTCACTACTTCGTTTACATTCGCAAATCCCTTTTCCGCTTTGGCGCGATCCGCGGGCTTCATCTTCTCGGCGGATAGATAACGCTCGACCAGGCTCTTGTGCAATTCCTTCGGCAACTCGGCGTAGAGCGGCGTCGTCAGCAACTGCCCGGCCTCGGCGGCAAACTCCTTGGCGCGCTTGCTCATGTTGCTGTAGCGGCCCAGCATGGTGGGATTCAGATAGACTTTGCCGTCCACCATCATCTGCGTGAAGTCAGCAATCTTGGCCCGGTCGATCATGTACATGGGGTCGGGGTCTTTCTCCGCCTTCTTCGCGTCGGTGGCCAGCGCGCGCCCGATGGGGTACATGTGCTCGATGAACTTCATGCCGGCGTCGATGGATACCCTGGCGTTGGCGGAGTGCCCCACCACCGGCAGTCCGCGCTTCTCGGCTTCCTCCACGATGCGCTTGCGGAAATCCGGCGGCAGATACTCCTCGGCCTTGATGCCGCTCGATCCGAGCTTCACCAGCTCATCAATGCGGGTGGGAATTTCCTCGATTGTCGCCAGCCGTGTGACTTCGATGTCCGTCTTGCCTTCGGGCCCGTCGAGCTTCTTGCCAGTGTAGTAGAGCGTCGGACCGTCGGACTCCGGCGTGTTCTGCTTTTGCGCCAGCCCCACGATCCATGCGTTGGGATCCGTAACGTCGCACTCCGCGCCGCACGGGCCCGTGTCGCCCAGCGTGGTCAGGCCGTAGGCCAGCGACGGCTTCGGATGCCACGGGCGGAAGTGCACGTGGGCGTCAATGAATCCCGGCAGCACGTATTGACCTGCGGCATCCACCGCCTGTTCCGCCTCCGGCAGCACGTCAGGAGAGTCGGCGAGCACGACGCGCTCAATCTTCCCTCCATTGACGATGATTCCCTTCAGGGCTTTCGGCTGCGCGTCTTCGCTGGACATATCGAGCAGCGTGCCGCCGGTAATCACCAGTTGAGCTTTCGGCGCGGGCTTGGAACAGGAAGCGAACAGCATTGTGCCAAGGATGAGTGCTTGCAATGTACGATCATGAATTCGCTTCATGTGGGGAATCCTTCTCTCCTGAATTCAAATGAACGCAACAGAGCCGCGACCGGAAGGAAGCGGACACGTTGAACGGGCTGTCGTGGTCGTCAAACGTGTCCGCTCCCTGAGGGTCGCGGCTCTGACAAGAAATTACTTGCTCTGTACGTCGGCGTACTCCATGCCGTGGCGGCCGAGTACGCATTGTCCGACGGGCTTCTCGCTGGAACTCTGTGCAGCGCCGGCGTCGCGCAGAATTTTAGTCGTGCTGGGATGCGGAATGGCGCGCTGCAGCAGACCCTTCGAGTCGCTGCCGGCGGCGAGCGATAGCGGAGTCTGGCCGCAGCCGTTGCGCAGGTTGAGCATTGCGCCCTTGCTGATCAGATAGGAGACGACGGAGTCGGCGCCCATGAACGAGGCTGCGTGCAGCGGCGTCCAGCCGGTGTCGTTGGCCTGATTCACGTCCGCGCCCATCTCGACCAGCGTCTTGACGGCCTCCAGCGACAGCTTGGTTTCCGCCGCGCCAAAGTCGTCATTGCGGCCGAGGCCGGCGGCCACCAGCAGGGGCGTGCCATTGCCCTGGATCTGGTTGTCATCGCCGGTGGTGGTCTTGAGCAACTCCTTGGGGTCAGACTTGGTGATGACGTTGCGCTCGGCGCGGCCTTCCGCCAGCACACGCATTGAGGCAACATCCTTCGACGCGGCGGCCAGCATGAACGGCGTGGCGTTAATCAGGCTGATGTTCGGCTTGCGCATCAGTCGCAGGCGCGCAGGCGACTCTTTCATCTGCGCATTCGGATCAGCGCCTTTGGCCAGCAATGATTTCGCCAGCTCCAGCATGTTCGAGCCGGGCAGAATCTCATCCTTCGCCGGGCCGTAACCGTAAGCTGCTGCAGTGGTTGGTTTGGCGACACCGGCTGCCTGCGCTTCTAGTTCCGCCATGAACTTCTTCACCTCGGGCGAGAATCCGCCGTCGAGGAACTTGAGCGACTCGCGATTGTCGGTGGCGATGCAGCGTCCGCCGCTGCCCGAGCCGCAGATTTTCTTCGTCTTGACGATCGACATGCCGGTGAGATATTTCAACCCATCGCGCATGGCGTAGTGCAGCGCGGTCATGCCGTTGGGGTCTATGGCGTTGGGGTCGGCTCCATTATCGAGCAGCAACTGCGCCAGCTTCTCGTGTCCGGATGCGGCAGCCACCACCAGCGCGCTGCCTTCGTCCGGCGCAATGTCATTGATGCTCGCGCCTTTGGCGATCAGCAGCCGGACGGTCTCCACGTCGCCCGTGCGCGCGGCGAAGAGCAGCGGCGTGTAGCCGCCGCGCGAGGTAACCTGCACGTTGCTGCCGTAGGAGGTCAGCACCATGGACTGGAAGCTATCGAACATTTTCGACTTGGACTTCACGTCCGCGCCGGCTTCAATCAGCACGCGAGCAGCTTCCGGATGTCCATCGGCAATGGCGCGCATCAGCGCCGATTGGCCGCGGCGGGAATCCACGGCGTTCAGGTTCGCGCCATGCGCCAGCAACGACTTCACGATTGCCACGTTGCCGGTGTGCGCCGCCGACATCAGGGCTGTTTCGCCGTTCCACACTGCGGTGTTGGCATTGGCTTTGGCTTGCAGGAGCTTCTCGACCATCTCGGCGCTGCGGTTAATCACGGCCAGGCTGAGAGGCGTTACGCCCAGGTCGTTCGCGGCGTTCACGTCGGCGCCGGCTTGCAGAAGCGTGTCGGCCATCTCCAGATCGTTCCAGTGCGCGGCCCAGGCGATGGCCGTGGCACCGTCGGGCTGCGCGGCGTTGACGTCGGCGCGCGCGGCGACGAGGCTGCGCACGGCTTCGCGGTTGCGGCTTTTCGCCGCATCCACCACGCGCAGGTCGCCATTCAAACTCTCGGCGGCGCACGCGGGGAGCGAAAGCGCCAGCAGCGCAAACGCGGCGAGAATTAGGTGAGATTTGGTTGTACCGCTCATAGAATCCCCCAACAATTTCAAGCAATTCGGATTGTCATAAGAACCTGCGACATTGTCATTCCGAGCGCAGCGAGGAATCTGCTTTTTGTGTTCATGCTGAAAAAGCAAAAACAGATTCCTCGCGGCGCTCGGAATGACAATAAAAAAAACAATTACGCGAACGCGCTCACATCGGCCGGGCCAGTGCTGTTGCCGAGCGAGGCGGTTGCGACGCCCATCAGGTTGAGCAGTGCCACGTGGAAGTTGGCGAACGGCGTGCCCTTGGCATACTGCACATGCAGGCCGCCCTTCTTGATGCGGCCGTTGCCGCCGCCGAACATGGCCACGGGGAGGTTCCACTGATTGTGAATGTCGGCGTCGCCCATGCCCGCGCCGTAGATGAGAATCGAGTGATCGAGCAGGTTGCCGTCGCCTTCCTTGGTGTCGCGCATCTTGGCGAGGAATTCGGCGAAGATCTTCATGTGATAGACGTTCACTTCGCCGGCCTGCTTCATGCGCCACTCGACGCCGCGATGATGGGTGAGCGGATGGTGCGGCTCGGTGTGGCCGATCATGTTGTAAACCAGTTCGCTGTACTCGCGCGCCAGCATGAAGCTGGAGACGCGCGTGATATCCGCCTTGTAGGCCAGCAGCAGCAGGTCGTACATCAGCTTCACATGCTCTTCGTATGTAGCGGGAATGCCGACGGGGCGATCGAGCGATGCCGAGCTCGACGCGCCGTTGTCCTTCTCGGCCATCTGCACGCGGCGCTCGACGTCGCGCAGCGCTTCCATAAACTCGCTGACTTTGGTTTTGTCGCTCGCGCCGAGGTCGGCCATCATGCGCGAAGACTCGGACGAAACGAAGTCCAGCACGCTGCGGTCGCGCTCCATGCGGGAGCGGCGTGCCTCGGGGTTGTTGCCGTCCACGTCGCCGAAGAGGCGCTCGAAAACCGCGCGCGGCCGGTGCTCCATCGAGAGCGGCTGCGTGGGCGTGCGCCAGGAAATGGTGTTGGTGTAGGCCGCGTTGTATCCGCCCTGCGCCTGCCCGGCGATCTCGGCGGCGTCTTCGATGCACAGTTGCAGCGAGTCGACCTGCGTCTCCTTGCCCCACTCCTTCGCCGCCACCTGATCCACCGACACGCCGTCCTGCAGTTCGTTGAGCGATTTGCGCGGGTCGACGCCGGTCATATACATGCCGGAGCCGCGCGGGTGTCCGCCGACAAACTGCGGGCCGCCGTCGAGGTTGCTGAGCACGACCATCTGATCACGGAACGCCGCGGCTTCCTTGAGCACGTCGGTCAACTCAAAGTCCGCGCCGGTCTTGGCCGGCAGCCAGCGTTCGCGGATGATGCCGTTCGGCACGTAGATATAGCCTAGGCGTAGCGAGGGCTTGCCGTTGGTGTCGAGCGGCCCGGCGAAAGCGGGCGTCATAGAATCGAGCAGCGGCAACGCGATGGTTGCGCCAATTCCTTTCAGAAACGTGCGGCGGGGAACAGTCTTCTTGAATATCATCATAGCGGTCGTGACCTCCTCATTTGGAACGGCGTGCTGGCGGCGATGCCATTGATGATCGAGGACCAGCGATAGTCACTCGCCGCAGCATCTCGGACGATCTTGCGAATGGCCGGGGCGTCGTAGGGTTCAATCGTGCGCCCCAGCGCATACATAAGAAGCTTTTCGGTAACGGCGTAAGCGAGCAACTCGGAGCGCTGCTGCATCAGCGTGCGCAGCTCATTGACGCCTTGAAATTTTGTCCCATCCGGCAGCGTGCCGGAGGAATCGATGGGCGCGCCATCGTCGGCGGTGCGCCACTTGCCGATGCCGTCGAAGTTCTCCAGCGCAAAGCCGATGGGGTCCATCAGCGAATGGCAGCCTGAGCACATCGGGTTGGCGCGATGCGCTTCCATCATCTGGCGCATGGTGCCCTTGCCGCCTTCGCCTTTTTCCTTCAGGCCCGGCACGTTCGGCGGGGGCGGCGGGACGGGGACGCCCAGCAGGCTCTCCAGCACCCATTTGCCGCGCTGGACCACGGAGGTGCGGTTGGCGTAGGCGGTCAGCATCAGCACGCTGCCCTGTCCCATCAGACCGCGGCGGGCGTTGTCGGCGAGCTTCACCTGCCGGAAGTGGCTGCCCTTGATGTCTGGCACGCCGTAGAAGTGCGCGAGGCGCTCATTCAGAAAACTGTAGTCGGCGGCGATCAGCTCCGGCACCGGCCGGTCGGCCATGATCTGGCTCTCGAGGAAGAGTTGCGTCTCCTGATCAAAGGCCTGGCGCAGGTTCTCATCGAACTCGGGATAGACATCACGATTGGGAATCTTGGTCTTCACGTTGCGCAGCAGCAGCCACTGGCCGGCGAAATCGTCGATGAGATTCCTGGAGCGGCGGTCGGCCAACATGCGCTTGACCTGAACATCGAGCGCCGGGGCGTTCCTAAGTTGGCCCTGCTCGGCGGCGTTCAGCAACTCTTCGTCGGGCAAGCTCGACCACAGGAAGAACGACAGGCGCGAGGCGATCTCCAGATCACTCAACTGGAACGGCGCGTCGGGCGTGCCAGCGGCGGGTTCGCGCTCCACGCGGAACAGGAACTGCGGGCTGACCAGCAATCCGTTCAGCGCCGTCTCAATGCCTGCTTCAAAACTGTTCCCCAAGCCGGCCTTGCTGCCGAGTTCGTAGAGCTTCATCAGCGGCTCGACCGCGGCGGCGTTCGAGTGCCCGCGATAGGCCTGCCGAGCCAGCGTGGAGAGTATCCTGCGCGCGCAGGCCGTCTGCTCATCGGTGGAAGCAGGGGCGGAAGCGGAGCGGGACGGATTGCACGAAAAAATCCTTTTGCGGCTCGCCGATTCGCCCGGTCCCTGCACGCTGAACGGCCCGGCGATGGCTACGCTGCTGACGTCCGGGTCGCTGGCCTGGCGGTCGTTGGAGGAGGCGATGGCGTCGAGCAGTGTCAGCCGCTCGCGCTTGTTGAACAGGCCTTCGTCGGCCCCGCGGTCATTCAGGAATGACACCTGCACCAGCCGCGTTCCGGCCTCGACTGGGATGCGGAAATTCAGATTCGCGTCTGCATTGCGCTCGTAGTAGAGCTGGTCGTTATCGCCGTCGAGATACTCGACGCCCGCGGTGCGACCCTTGTTCCCGCCGCCGACTTCGGTCAGCTTGATGCGCTTGCCGTCAATGCGCAGGTCGAGGAAATGCGGCTCGGCGATGCCCAACACGTAGCCCTCGGAGCGCAGCAGGCGGACTTTGATCTCGTACTCGCCATCGAGCGGGAAGTGGTGTTTGATGGCCGTGCCGCCGCGCGTGCCGAACGGCAACTCTTCGCTCATGCGGTCGCCCTGAACCAAATTGGGCGAGATGCCGTAAATGGCGCTATCGGGCGGGATCGCCGGATTTCCCAAGGCCAGCCGGCTGATCTTGCGCGCCGCGGCCATGTACTTCTCCATCAGCACGGGCGAGACGGAGAGCACTTCGCCCATGTTGTCAAAGCCGCCGGAGTCGTCCGCTGGGAGCAGCGATGCGCCATCCACCTCGAGCGCCAGCAGGTCGCGGATCGAGTTGGTGTACTGCGTGCGATTCAGGCGATGGACAGACGCGGGCCGGCCCGGATTGGGCGCGGAAGCAGCGTGCTTGTCGAGCTCGATGGTCAGATAGGAAAGCAGGTTACTGTAGGTTGCCTCGTCCGGCTTGGGCGCGGGCGAAGGCGGCATGGCGCGGAAGCGCAGCTTGGCGACAACCTTTTCAAGAATGTCGGGATTGCTCGACGGGTCATCGAAGTTGACCTTGGCCAGATCCAGTTCGCCGGCCTTGACGCGATCATTGTGGCAGGTGGTGCAATACTTGCCGGCCACCGCGTTGTGTGAGGCCGGAGCGGGAGCTTGCGCGGCGACTATACCGGGCCCACCGAGAGTGGCAAAAACCGCGATTCCAAGAAGACAATTCCGAACGGACATGCTCACCACCGAAGGTATCTCGAACAGAGTCCACTAACTGAGGCCAAAGGCCGACTTGCGGAGCCCTAAAGACCCCCAACAGCGCCCCTGCCCAAGGACTATCCGAATTATAAACTAACTGGCTATGTTGTCAATAAAATAGTGTTGCCAGCAAGTCCCTCTCAGGGGACTGGCTGGCAGGATCGGCTAGAACGTGTACTTTAGCTGCATTTGGATCAGCCGCGGCGGATTCGAATTGGTGATCTGGCCAGCGGTGGCAAACGCTGCGCTGGGTCGGTCGTTGGTGTCAAACGGCGCCAGGTTCATGCCCAGGTCGCTCAGGTTGGTGCGGTTCAGGAAATTGAAGAATTCACTGGTAAATTCGACCTTCTGTTTTTCAGTGATGTTGACCGCCTTCTTGATGGAGATATCCAATGTGGCGCTGCCCGGTCCGTTCAGGGTATTGCGGCCGAGATTGCCGAAGCGGCCCGGCTGATATTCGGGGTCGCCGGCGCGGCAGACCGGCTGGCCCACCACGATTCCGCGCGAGGTAACGCCGGTGCAGGAAGAAGGCAGGAACATGCCCTTGTCGTAGTAGTTGAACGCGTCGCGGGAATCCAGTACCGGATTGATGTTGCCGCCGGAGACCAGGTTGGCGCGCAGGTTGGCGGTGTTGCCGATGGCGTTCAGCTGCACGGTGCTGCTGTTGAGCAGCGAGATCCAGGCGCCGTCGCGCAGCGTCATGATGCCGCTGAACTGCCAGCCGCCAACGAGGCTGCGCAGCAGGCCCTGTGTGCCGAAGTCAGGAACGTCATAGATGAAGTTGGTGGTCAGCACGCGGCGGATGTCAAACTGCGCCGGTCCTTTGAACATGTTCTTCGCGCCGCGGTAGTGGATGCTCCACTGGCCCTGCGAGAAGGCGTCACCCGACGAGGTGATGCCGGAGCCGGTGTCTAAGTTCTTCGAGACGTTGAAAGCCGCCTGCACCTGGAAGCCATGACTCAAACGCTTTTCGGCGCCAATGGCCAAGCCGTGGAAGTAGCTGTCCACGTCCGGCGCAATGATGCGCATCTCGCCGAAGTTGGGATTCACAAAGCCCTGATACTGCGCAGTGCCCAGAAGCGGATAGACGAAGTTGCCGTCCGCGGGCGGATTCGGGAAGCCCAGCCAACGGTTGGTGTTGGCCTGCTTCTGATGCCACAGGTGCGTGCCGCGCGAGCCGGTGTAGCCGGCCGAGACGACGAAGCCACGCGTCACCTCCTGCTGCAGCGTGAAGCTCCAGCGATAGATGGTGGTGTTCTTCATGTCGTACTCGAAGCCACGGATCACCGGACTGCCGCGCAGCAGGCTCACCACCGCGGGGTCGTTGGCCACACCGGGCTGCATACGCAGTGTAACCCCGGACTGCGCCGCATTGGTGGCGAGCACGCTGCCTACCACGGCGAAAGGCGGAATCTCCTGCAGCGGGTTGCGGATGTTATAGAGGTTCGGCACTTCGTAGAAGATGCCGAAGCCGGTGCGCAGCGAGAAGCGCTTGTTGCCTGGCGACCAGGCCAGGCCTACGCGTGGCGAGAAGCTCTTCAGCGTGGGGTTGGTGAACAGGCTGTCTACCGTGCCCGGCATGGAGGGGAAGCGCGAGAAGCGCGGGTCATCCTTCACTTTTTGGGTCACTGTAACATATGGGTCATCAATGTGAACCAGCGCTGACTCCAAGTCATTTTGCTCATCCGGCACTGTGCCGAACTCATAGCGCATTCCGAGGTTTACGTTGAGCGAGGGCAGCAACTGCCAGTTGTCCTGGAAGTAGAAGCCCGCGACCATCTGATTCAGGTGGCGCGTGGGGTTGTCCGAGCCGGGGATGTAGGTGTCGAGCTGCCGCGGCTGGTTCAGCAGGAACGTCCGCAGGTCGTTCCAGATGAATACTCCGTTGCAGCCGCGGCTGCAGCTACCCTGCAGGTAGCGCAGCAAGCGGAACTCTGTGCCCATGCGGAAGGAGTGGTTGCCGTGAGCGATGGACAACCCCTCCTTGTATTGATAGGAGGTCTGGCCGTAGGTGGAGGTGTCGGTACGGAAGCCAATGCCGGTTACCCGTGGTGCGCCGATCTCGCCGACCAGCTCGCGGCTGTTCAGAAATACCAGGTCCTTTAGGTCTACCTTCGCACTGGAGTCATAGCGCGGCTTGGGAATATCACTGCTGATCTCACTCCAGCTATAACCGAACTTGAACTCATTCACAATGGTTGGTGAGAATGTCGTCGTATGACTCACTCCCAGAGTGTGTTTCGTGCTGATGGCGGCGTTGTTGCCCGGCGAGGTGCCCTGGCCCAGCGCCTTAAGGGCGTCGCTAGGCAGACGCTCACTCTTGACCCAGTTGTAGGTGCCGGAGAGGAATCCCCATCGTTCATTGCCGAAGCTGTGATCAAACTTGCTACCGACAAACTCCTCGTTGACCGGAATTTGGTTGGACCCAGGAGCGATCAGCGTTACCGTGCCGTCGCCGTTGTCATCGCACAGCCGGCTCTTGTCGGCAAGGCAGGGCACCGGTTTGATGGCCATGGCCATGTTATTCAGGAAACGGTACGGCGTGTTGGGCCGAGGCCACAGGTCCATGTAGCGTCGTACCGTGGGGTCCACGTTGACACTGCCGCCGCCGTCCTGCGCGGACAGCAGGCCGGCGCGCGTGGCGTCGGTCCAGGTGATCACTTCGTCGGTGTCGGTGTTGCGCTCGCGGAAGCCTTCATAGCTGCCGAAGAAAAAAGTCTTGTCGGGTCGGATCGGTCCGCCGACTGAACCGCCAAACTGGCTGCGCTTGAACTCGCGCTTGGGCGAGCTGGGCACGCGGCGGTTGTTGGCCCAGGAGTTGGCGTCCAGATTGTCATTGCGCAGTGTGCCGAAGGCCGAGCCGTGCAGCGCGTTGGTGCCGCTCTTGGTTACCGCGCTGATGATGGCGCCGGCGGCGCTCTGGTACTCGGCCGAATAGTTGTTGGTGATGATCTGAAATTCCTTCACCGTCTCGGCACCCGTGTAGGAACCCGAAGCGCCCTGCGGGTTATTCGAGAGGTCCGCGTTGTTGACGCCGTCCAGCAGGAACAGGTTTTGCGTGCCGCGCGCGCCGGCCACGGTGATCTTGTCGCCCATGCCGGAGAAGTCGCCGCGTCCGGAGGTGGACTTGATCACGCCGGGCTGCAGGAATACGAGCTGCGTGAGGTCGCGGTCACGCAGCGGCAGGTCGGCCACTTTGCGCTCATCGACGAGCTGCGAGACTGTCGCCGTAGTTGTTTCGACGAGTGAGACCTCGCCGGTTACAGTCACGGTTTGAGTGACTTCGCCGACTTGCAGCGTGTGATCCACCACCGCCGTGCGACCGATAGTGAGCGCGATCCCGGTTCGCACGCTCATCTGGAAGCCGGCCAAGGTGGCGCTCACTTCATACTGTCCCGCCTGTAGGTTGGGCATTTCGTAGCGTCCGGTGGGGCCGGTGGCGGTGGAGCGCGCGATGCCGGTCTCGACATTCTTCACGGTCACTTCGGCGCTGGGTACCGCCGCGCCGGAGGGGTCGGTTACGGTGCCCGCGATGACGCCCGTGGTCAGCTGCGCGCCCGCCGGTATTGCCAGCCAAGTTATGGCCAGCAAGGCGGTCAGCACAAGCTTGCAGGCGGCACGGAAAATGACTGCCAGTGACTTTCTCATGATGAAGCCTCCTCGAACTATGGTTGTAGATGCCTGGCACAAGCCCATCATCGAGAGTACAGGCGGATGAATTGCAAGCCCGCTTCTTATCCCCAGCACACCCGAACAAAATTGCAGAACCGGACTAAACCACTTCCCAATTGATGTTCCCACCCCGTTTGGTCTGGTTGGCCCCATTCTAAGCAATTTAACTCCGGGGTCAAGCGGAAAATTCGCGAGCGGGATTTGCCCCGCCGAGTGGGGACGGGCAATCCTGCTCGTCCCACGCGCGCAGGCATGAAGTCTTCATGTAACCGGATGACTTACGCAAAGAGTAAAACTGGAGATGAATGGCGAGCGCTACCGGCTAGAGAAAAGTACGAGAACACGCCCCGCCAACCCTGCCAGCCGCACGTATATCCCTCTACTATGCCCCGCACCTCGCCGCGATCGGCAGGGCGGCTTCCGCTCCGGCCTAAACGCACCGCTTAACGGTGCCTCCGGCTCTCCGCTCCAACCGCCCCCGACAAGTCAGTCCTTTACACCATACTTCAGTGGTCTAGTTTTACTCCATCATTGACACCAGGATCGCTTCGCAAACAGGAAGAGGAGCGCTTGCAGCGGCGGCTCGCTGGAATCCGTTCACGCTGGGATCAAGCCTATACCGACAAGCGGGACGGATAAGATAGCGGAATATCTCTGGTGGCGGAAAACCTCTGGAATGGCAGCTTGAAGCCCAACAGTGTTGCTGGCGCTGAATGGATAGCAGAATACGAAGCCGGATCGGCTGCGTACTGCGAATCGGATTTTAGAGCTCGCGAATAAGGCCTATTATCTATATCTTAGGTAGAAACCAGCCGAACATGGCAAGCTATCAAAAATAGTACTTTGAACTGCGGAATAGGCCACGTAAGTCTTTATCCCACCTATAGAAAGCCCTTCGACATAATCTTCAATGCGGCTAGAACTGAAACAATGGTCGGGGCGAGAGGATTTGAACCTCCGACCCCCTGGTCCCGAACCAGGTGCTCTACCAGGCTGAGCCACGCCCCGACGTTTGGGTGGGCGAATCCGGTCGCCGAACGCACGGCACCAGGCGATCCGTCTGCACTGTCTGATTAGT
>SHUM01000078.1 GCA_009691245.1 Acidobacteriota bacterium
GGTTCCCGGAAACGCCGTGCCAATATTCTTGTGCTCTTGCACGCCCACCTGAAGCAGGGTTAGATCCAGGTAATTTCGCCCATTGAGCGGCAGTTCCTCGATGCTCCGCTCGTCCACTAGGCCTCCCACGGAACCGCTCGTAGTGTTCACCAACGGTGCCTCGGAAACGACTTCCACTGTTTGCTCGATAGCCCCCACGACCAACGAAAAATTAATCACCGCTTCCTGTCCGACGGCCAACGACATGCCCCTATGGAGACCCGTCTGGAATCCCGCAGCCGACACCCGAACTTCATACGACCCAGCTGGCAATGCCGGAATGCGGAAGGAACCATCCAACCCGCTGGTGGCCGTCCGACTGTAGCCCGTTTCTGTGCTATTGGCGGTAATTGAGGCATTCTGCAGTACCGCCCCAGTACTGTCTCTTACGACACCAAGAATCACACCGACTGGCAACTGTGCCCAGGATGGCGAAGAATTACCAATGATGAGGAACGAAAAAATTAAAGACAGTGTTGTGGCCAGCAGGACCAATCTGAAAGATCTGCGAAGCGGGTTCATAGCCTTCTCCCTATGGAAATTGCCAAATGTACAGCCGAAGGACCGCAAATCACACGCGGCACGCGGGCAGTTTACTCCTGAATAGGTGTAGATCACAAGAACAAATAAGGCGAGTTTTCCCATCCGACCGCGACACGGCTGATGACTCCGCCACTCGAATCCTTGACCACACCCAGGATGGTTCCGGTTGGCTGCTGTGCGGAAACCGATCCTGCCACAGCCCAAGCGGCCGCCAACGGTAAAATCAGATAACCGCAGGTAATCTTGATGTAGATACTCTCGAAGATGGACTTCGTGCCCCCCTTGTCCATCAAGCCGGCGGGGCACTCCGCTCTGGGTACCTCGGAAAGAAATGCCTTCAGGGATTTCACCACGGCCGCGAGGTCGCTGGTGGGTAAATCGTCTTTCCTAATTTGTCTGGATCACTTAGAAATTAACCATGTCTCCACCGCTGATTCCCTGTAGGCCTTGGGGACCAATCGGAGTGCGGCCAAGTTCTTTGGCGAACTCTTCCTTGAGCATCATAATTTTTCCACCCATAACCGTCATTAGTGGATAGATTGTGCCGATCTGATCTTCGGGAATGGTCATGTAATCGGCGTTCAGGACGATGTAATCAGCAAACTTGCCCGGCTCAAGCGAACCGAGCTTGTCTTCCCGCAAGACGGCCCAAGCTGCCCAAGACGTCATCATTTTAAGTGCGGCATTGCGATCAATGGCTTCTTTGGCGTTGACCACCACGCCCTTCTCCGTTTTGCGCGTGATGAATCTTTGGGCGCCAATGAAGAAGTTCTGGGTACTTTCAGAGGTAATTCTTACACCTGCCTGGAGAGCTGTTCGAACGGGAGCAATCTGTCGGATGTAGAGTTCGGGATACTTCCCATCACCCATCCAGCGTTCAGCGTTGATGTCATTTCCCGCGCAGCTCTTAAACATTCCTAATTTGGCCATTCGCGGCAACTGGTCGGGCGAGGGGCTGAACTGGCAATGATCGGTTCCCAGCCGTAATGAGCGAACCCATTCCAACGTGATCCCAGAATTTTCCTTCATAGCAGCCTCCACCGCATCCATGAAGAAATTAATGCCTTGCTCACCCTCCGCGTGGGTAGTGCTTACGCGCTGGTAATTCTCGATGGCTGTCTTGGTCGTTTCATACATGCGCGAGCCGGGAGCATTCTGGCAGAATCCCAACTCCTTGAGGCGCTTGGGGGCCTCGGCGTTGGTGCAAGTGCGGGGCAGAACAGAGTCAATCGCTCCAAGGCTCACGCCGAGATTCCAGAAGTAGTCGCCACCCATTCCGGTCCAGTCTCCCATCTTGCGGTAGAACAGCGCCGAATCCGGAAATCCAGCGGCCAGGCCCTCCCAATGATAGAAGGCCATCCGCACGGGACTGCGACCCTGCTGCTGCAAGAGTTTGAACGCGTCCTGGAAGTACTCTCCCATTAGATGCGAGGTGTATGTCGTAACGCCCGTAGCAGTTTTCTGAATTAGCCCTTCTTCCAATGCTTGGGCGAGTTGCGGCAGCTTGTTCTTGAAATAAACATCGCTGGCCATCATGCGTCCGTACTGCGTGGCGGTCTCGCGTACGCGACCTTGCTCGTCCATGTTGAGCCCTTGCTTTGTCGATCGCCCATACTGCTTGTCCAGTGCTTTGACGAAGGCGTCATTCACAATCATGGCGGGAAGATTGTAGAGTTGGATTGGATGGTTGGGCGCCAACGCGTCAAGCTTGGCTTTGGGGTATCCGCCTTCGTATAGCCATGTCGCCATGAAATTCAACTCACGCTCAAGAGCCGTCGCGGTGGGACTTGGCGGAGGATTATTCACTGTAATCAAGGCATAAGTTCCCGGAGCGGTGTTTTTTACATGCGACTGGATCGCTGCGGTAATAGAGCCCGCGATCTCCGCATTGTTCTTGCCCGCCGAAATGTTGTACATTTTCACGAGCGTTTGCGTTGGATCGGGATGCGTATCCTGCCATTTGTTGGCGACGTTGCCATGGGCATGGTCATGTGTATCAATGATGCTCGGCATCACCATCCGGCCCTTCACGTCGATCTTTTCAGTCTTGGGTCCGGCCATAGCCAGAATCTGGGCATTAGTTCCCACGGCCATTACCCGATGGTCTCTGACAGCCATGGCTTCCGTGATCTTCCCCACGGAGGTATTGATGCCGACTGATGCGTCGTCCATGGTAACCAGCTTGGCATTGTAGACAATCGTGTCAGGGTAGAAAATAATCGACGCAGGAATGTTGTTCATGATTTCCTGGCCCATGCCCAGTACGGAATACAAGGTGAGCACGGCACCGACGGTCATTGCATGGGTTCTCAGATTGCGCATTTCAAACTCCCTTCACTTCGTCGAAACTTTATACCACTACAGAATTCCTCTAGGCTCTAGTGCGTGAAAAAGAAACAACTCATCTCCGGCGTCACGTCCGCGCTTAACACAGCAACTGATCCAGGCCGTGCAGCGAGATTGACAACCTTCCTAGGAGGTCGTTGAGTGTCCTCCGCGGAGACGATTCGGGGGGTCAATTTGATTACGAACGGCTTCGCTTCAGCGGACAAATTGAACATGAGATAGGCGACCAACCCATCTTCGATCCCCTTCTTCGGTTTTCCCTCCAAGCCCACGCTAAGAAGAAGCTTGGAGCGTTTAACCCCCTTTTCATCCGGGTTGCTGGTGGTGAGGGAATTAGTAATCTTTAATTCATTTTCGTTTACTACACCCTCGCTGGCATCCTCGAACAGCAGATTATTACTCACGAATTCAATCTCTGCCGTGAACGAACTGATAGATGTCTTGGGATCTGGTGTGTAATAAACAGGCACAATTATGCTGGCACCAGGTGAGGCGTCCACCTGTCCCACACTGATGTATGGAGGAGTCGGTTCCTGAGCAGGAGCATACGACGCTCCCACCCAAGCCGCCAGCACGATGGCGGCCAGAACTAGCTGAACAGAGTGAATCTTGCACTCCTTCATTCGGAGGTGTTCCTCCTCGTTCCATCGCTTCGCGAGCCGAAAGATGGTACTGTGCTTATAATTGAGATCCGCTCAAATTGCAATAAGTTTTAAGTGCTTCCTCCATCCAATGCTATTAGGCTGCCATAGAAATCGGGAAAACCTCCCGGGTGCAAGATTTCTCCTCCCAGATCGCGTCGAAAATTATCCGCGTTAAGCGCAAGAAAAGCGCGACGGACATGAACACATCCCGAAACGTCAGTCGTTTCTTGGTGAGCCCTGCTTGCATCGCGGGAGTTCTCGTTTCCGGCCCAAACTTCAATGCACGATGCGGTCGCAGGAAGTTGTAATGGCGCCTCAACTACTCCAGATGATCTTGCAAGCGTTCGACTCGCCGAGCATGGCTAAGGGTTCTACGGTGCAAGTACGCCGAGCCTTGCCGAATCGTCAGGTTCAGTCGTTCGATATACGACTTTGACCACACGGTCTTTCCGGCGCTTCTTAATCACCTGGCCATACAGCGCGGCATTCCCAAAGACTCGCTTTACAACTTGCCGATAGAACTTAAATCCATCGGTGGCAATCATGGGGATTTGTGCCGATTTCACGCGCGCGAGAATGTCCTGAAACAGATCGAGCGTGTTGCGATAGGTTCGCTTGTGGACGACGGTAGAAGGCCACAGCCGCGAGCAAACTTCCATGGCAGCAAACACCCAAACCTGCGCGGCTTTCCCGCCCCCACCCAATGCACGAATCTCGTCGGCCTGCAATTCAACAACCGTTATCTTTCGAATATTCAGATGATTGAATCGACGACACCACCCGCCAGCCTTCTCCAACCAACGATCCACAGTATTCCAACCAATACGCTGCAAACGAGCAATCGAGGACTTGCTCACACCCTCAACACTCATCACAGCAACCGAATCGAACGTCGAGCGCCGATGCTGCAGACGATAATAAACAGTCCCGAGAGTCGAGCAAAAAGTATGGCGGCAACGTGTGCAAAGAAACCGTCGACGCCGTCCCCAATGGGTCTGGTAAAAACCGTAACGAATCACGGTCTTCAGATTAGGCTTCGAGCTGGACTGGCAAGGCCGGTCGGGACATCGCAGTGGCATCATAGGTTCAAGAGGAATTCGGCAGATCTGCAAACACCGAAATTATCCCTTAACCCAAGCCCTCTGAATACGATAGAATCGCTCCACCAACAGTTGTTGGCGGAAGCACCGCAGAAAGGGCCGCGTGTGCTGCAAAGAACGACTCGGCGGCCTCCTTAAATATTATCACCGAGAGGCCGCTTGAGTTTTTTGACCATACGAGCTGGCGTTGGGACAACGGAGAAGGTTCATGGAGCGGGGACTCGCCGAACAGAAGACCTGCTGATCTCAAAAATAGGCCCATAACACATGAACACGTTACAAGAAACCCAACAACAGTCAATTGCGAAAGCACCAAAATTGTCAGAAAACCGGGGCTTGTCCTTCGACAACTACTTCAGTGGGTAAAAAAGAAGCAACCGACTAGCGGCTCATCATCCGATGAAACAATTACCTTGCCAGCCTCAGCCAGGACTTTTACCGGCTTTCCCGTCAAACCAATAGCTTCAACATTGTACGGTTGCAAGTTCACTGCGAAAGACTTAGCTTCTGGTATTAAGCGGAAATTCAGAAATACCCAGAGGCCATCGGGGAGCGGCTTGGAGTCACCTCCTGAGACCGAGACGTTGATTTTTAGGATGGTTTGCGGCAATCCGTTAGCTTCTGGGGGCAGATCCTCTGGCTGAATGTCTACAGTCAGGTCCTGGCTCGGCATTATTCCGCTGGCCTCGACTTTGTCGAACTTGACACTATTGCTGATGAATTTGACGGCGAGGGATAGCTTGCTTACCGTCCCCCCCCCTCTTTAAAATAGACTGGAAGGCTGACGTTCGTACCACGGTCTCCAGCCACTGTACCCAAGATAATGGTTGGAGAATCCAACTCTCCTGAATTCTGTGAATGGGACGCCGAAGGATTCCAACTGAGTGCGATCAACACGAGCGAAAAGATAGTAATTCTGGTTTTCCGCATTCGTGCCTATCCCCCGCCCGCGTGCAGTGGGCGCTAGCCCTATTTTGATGGAATCACCGGAACAGTCAATACGGATGGCCGCTGCGGATCATGGTAAACAGTATTAAGGGCTTCATTCCAAGGAGCGTCTTCGTTGTTTTGCATGAACTGATTGTGGCTAGGCATATATTTCGGAAAACTGCTACTGGCAACCGTAAGTCGCAGTCGATGGCCCTTGAGAAACGAATTGCTGATGGGATGGATGGCAACGGTAAGCTTGTAAACCCGTTTCGGAACGATCGGCGTAGGGATATCTAGCGACTCACGCCGGCTGGCACGCTGGATGCTCTCGCGCAATATCTGCGCATAGCCATTCGGATGGACGTCAATAAGAGTCACCACAAAGTCGGTATCGTCGGCAGTTGACGAAATGAAAAGGTCCGCCGAACTCGGTCCGGAAATCTCCGTATCTTCCGTAAAAATCTGAGTTGTAAACGTCAGGCTGAGCGCATCCGATGGCCGGTGATCTCGCGCACCCATTGGCTCGACGAACAGATCTCCCCCAATAGTCGGTGTGGGATTCTTCGGATCGTAGCGATAGGTGTCTGCCTTCTCCGCAGTCGTGGGAGCCTGTTTAGAAAGTGAGCCGTCATTGACCGATTCTATCGACCCGCTCCGCTCCGCTCTTAAATAAAACTTCGTCTGTACTGCGCGTTTGATGGGCCATTCATTCTCGCCGCGCCACTTATTCGCGCCCATCACAAATATCTTCACGGGAGGATCCTTCATGATCCCGTTGTCGATGCCGCGTAGTTGATAATCAAACCAGCGGAGACGCAATGCCGCATAGCCCATCTCGGCTTCCGGCCCAAAATCCAGGTCGCCGATCTTGCGATCCATCACCAGCCCACCGCCATGCAGCCATGGACCGATCACCAGCCTGACGGAATCTCTAGCGAGTTGCGACCCGCCCTTCTGCTTGATCAGGTTGTACATCTTGGTTACCGAATGCGGGTAGCGATCATACCAGCCGCTCATATAGTAGGCCGGCACGAGAAATTTATCGACGTGCTCGTCCGGCGCGAACTGCTTCCAGTAGGCGTTGTAGGTGGTCTGCGAGAAGTGATCCGCCATGTTGTCTGACTGCCAGCTCTCCCAGAAACCCTGGCTGCGTTCAATGCGCCGGCGATGCCAGTTCATCCAGGAATCCCCGTTGCCCTTATAGCCGCCCTGGTCCGGCATATTTTCTTGAATGGGTTTGGCTGCTTCGCCTTGCGTGAAAAACCAATCCATCCCCGCCATGTGCAAGGCTCCACCTGGATATCGATGATCGACAAACCAATTGGAAGCGGAGTCGGCGCAAAACATTGCCTTTAGATGGGGCGGTTGTGTAACCGCCGTCATATTTTGGTTGAAGCAGGTGTAGGAAAGCCCCATCGTGCCGACCTTGCCAGTCGACCACGGCTGCGTGCCCGCCCACTCGATGGTGTCGTAACCATCCTGTCGCCGTCCCCAACCCTCGTCGCGGTACTGGTAGAAATCGCCCGGCGAGCGGAAGCGTCCGCGCACATCCTGGATCAGCACAGCATAACCGCGCTCTGCAAAATACAAGGCCTGAAGAAACTTGCAGTTGTTCTTGTTGTAAGGAGTGCGCTCGATGATTACCGGAAAGGGCCCCGCGCCTTCCGGCAAGTATAAATCCGCGGCGAGCTTCAACCCGTCGCGCATGGGCACCTGCACTTCCTTGCAGGTGTACTTGTTCCGCACAGGAAATTCTTCCGGCCAGCTTTGCTGCGCCGGCGACCGCAGCGACACCGCCGCCGTGGCGCACACCAAGATCACCATGAATCGTAGCCAATAAAAGAGTTTCATGCCCAACCTCATTCTTGGAGAATCACCTCAAGCGAACTACTCCCCGCCGTCGCCGCCACCTCCGGCGGGCCGGTTCTTGTCCTCCGGCGAGCCGCGAAGCCACCACGTGCGAGGGCCGCGATAGCCCGCCTGTGGCAAGTTTTGGTTGGTGGCGAAGTCGGGATCTGTGTAGGTCATCTTGCCTCCGGCCACGGTTAGCACGGGATCAATCCGGCCAATCTCATCCACCGGGATGGTCAGGTAGTCCCGATTTAGCACAACGAAGTCGGCGAGCTTCTTCGGCTCAATGCTGCCGAGCGTATTTTCTCGCAGCAGAAAATCGGCGCTCCAACGAGTGTACGCGTAGAGAGCTTCCTGGCGCGTGATGGCCTGTTTGGGCCCCCAAACGCGGCCGTCAATGTCCTTGCGATTGATGGCCACCTGCAGCGCGGCAAAGGGATGGCGGCCATGCGCGTCCAGCTCCATCACCGCGCGCAAGCCGTTGTCCAGTAGGCTGCGCATAGGAACCATGGAATTACCCGCCGCTTCATCGCCATTGAGGACTGAGCTAGCCTTCATGCCGTTGTAAAGGAACAGCGGGCCACAACTGAATTGGATGTTGAATTTCTTGGCGCGCTGAATCTGGTCCTCGTGCAGCATCTGGCAATGCTCCAGCGTCCAGCGTCGCTCGGCGATGTCTGGGTATTCTTTGACGATCTTGTCCAGCAAATCGAAATATTGATCCATGCCCTTGTCGCCTGCTGCGTGAGTAGCCACGCTGCGGAAGCCGTACTTCGCAGCTAGCCACAGCCCATTCGCATCATCATAATTGGGGTCCTCCAGGCGGCACAGGCCGTTCGGGCCATAGAATTGATGCAGCCACAGTGGAAACTCGCGCACCTCACGGGGATAGGGCTTGCGCACGCAGGCGCCACCAATGCCGGTGATGCTGTCGATCGAAAAAGTGGCGGCCACGCCGATGGTCCACAACCAGTCGCTGCCCGCTGACCACATCTCCTTTCCTTTGCCGCCCTGCATTCCCACCAGTCGCGCGAAAGTCCCTTCGGCATTGGCGTTGCGCGAGACCGCTTCGCTGGTGTAGGCCATGCGCACAGGCAGCTCACCGCGCTTTTCCAGCCACGAGTACGCCGCCAGATCATCCGGGACCAGCCGCGACGAGACCGTGGTGATGCCCTGCGCCGCGATCTCTTCCATCTCTTTTAGATACGGGGGCCCAATCTTATCCGGAGGATTGGCGGGATAGAACTCGTAGTCGGGCGTGCGATCCGCGATGCCGCTCAACCATCCTGACGCCACGCCCTTTGAGTCTTTATGCACTCCGGCCAAATTTGGATAGCGTTTTAGCAACAGGTCCAAGCCTTTGCTGTTGACCCAACTATCGCCAGTGGGGCTGAAAAAGATGTTGGTGATGCGCACGGGATTGTTGGGCGAAACTTTGTCGAGATCGAAACGGGTCAGCTCAAAGCGCTGAATGGCCAGAGCCACCGCGATGGCGTTCTGATTGCCGCTCTGCCCTCCGGCGGAAGCTCCGCCACGCACGCGCGTGTTGATCCACTCCCCGTTTTTCTTGGTGAGCGTGATCGATTTCAGTTGCGCCAAAGCCTCATCCTTGCTGGTCCAGATGAGTGGCGGGTCTTCATTGGGCTTGCGGCCGTTAGGAAAAAAATGCGCTGCGTATCCGTAGATGTGATCGTGCGATTCCACCAGTCCAGGAATCACGGTTCGTCCACCCACGTCGATCTTGCGCGTGCTGGGACCAGCGACAGCGAGAGCGGCTTCATTGGTCCCAACGACTACGAATTTCCCATCATAAACCGCGAAGGCCTCCGCGACGGAATAGTTGTTCGGGTCGGGAGAATCCGCGGTCAGAATTTTCCCGTTGTAGACCACCATGTCCGCTTCCAGGCCGGCGGCGCGCGCCACCGGAGAAGCCACCATCACCAATGCGCCAAGCACGGCGGACAGGAACGCAACCCACGGAGGACGAATCTTTGACTTATTCATAATGCCTTCCTATGAATTTCGCTAGTTGCCGCGATACGCTTCTTCGCTCCACGGATTATCGCCAGTGGCGAACTGGAAGCTGGTTGGCTCTATGCCGATCTTGCCGGCAAATGACTTATTCACGAACACGGGCTTTCCGCCGACAACAGTTAACTGCGGATGAATCTTTGGAATGTCCGCTTCCGGCACCGTCAAAATGTCGCGATCAAGTACCAGATAGTCGGCGAACTTGCCGATCTCCAGCGAGCCGAGATCATTCTCCTTCATCACGTACTCGGCCGACCACCGTGTCCACATCTTCAAGATTGTCACGCGATCCACGGCCTCTTCCGGCGCAATGGGTCGCCCGTTGACTTTACGGTTCATGAAGACGGTCATCAGGAATCCAATGCCGCGATAGTTCTCAAATTGGCCGACGACCTTCACACCCTGGTCGAGCAGCGACTTCACCGGGACCATGTAGTGCTCGATCGACTCACCGTAGTCCGCTGCGTAATCGGGATAGCGCAGCAGCCGCCATGGATTCGAGCTGACGGTGATGCCATGGCGCTTCAAGCCCGCGACCACGTCGGGCACCTTGCCCAGCACGTCAGCGTGCTCGATGGTGATCCTTCGGCTGCGAATCTCCTCCGGCGTGATCTTGGCGTTCTTCATCGCTTCATCAATCATCTGAACGAAGAGCCGCGCGCCGTGGCTGCCGATGCCGTGAATGCCGGCGATGCGCCAGCCGGCCTCAATCGCGTTGCGCAGCGTGTCCCAAAAAATATCGCCGGACTTCAGGCACAGCTCGCGCGCCTTGATGCGCGGCGGAGCCGGCACATCGGGACCGAGACACGGCATGGGATAGGAGGTATCCCAACGCTCCGAAGCGACGCCGCCAATCCAGAAATAGTCATCGCCCACGCCGGTCAGATTGCCGGTTTTTTTGTAGAAGCGGCGGATGTAATCGGGATTATCTGGTTCCACGTGAACTTCATAAAGCATCTGAAAGCGGATGGGCATCTGCTTCTCGCGCGCCAGCAGCGTATACGCGTCCACAATGCGCGCCGTGTCCAGGCGCGAACTGAATGTGGTCATGCCATGCGCGGCGGCCTCTAGCAACTCGCGCCGCAGCATTTCGGCCAGTAATTCGAGCGGTGTGTTGCGATACCATATCTCCCACTCGATGGTAGCCTGATCCAGCGCGCTGATCTCGCCTGTTATGTCGGCGTCGGGCTCAATGGCCTGGCGAACGTAGGCGTCGTAATCCGGGAATAGTTTCTTGACTTCCCGCAGCGCCGCGCTGTTGATGTTGCCGCGAATCCCACCGACGACGAACGCCGGATTGTTGGGCGCGACGGCGTCGAGACGCTTGGCGGACTCAATATCTTCCTTGGCGAACCAGGACTGCACTTTGATCTGGCTGACGCCTTCGGCGGCGTTCGCTCCGACGCGCACCACCACCCACTCCCCCGGCTCGACCTTTGCCGCCGCGTCCTTCACCGCGGTCTCAATCTTCAACCGCGTCGACTCCAGATCACGGCCCGCCTGCACGCGCACGCTGATGCCCTTGTCGGGTGCCTTCACGCCCATCTGCGCACCCAGCTCGCCGCCGCCGAACAGATGAATGTGGCTTTCGACGATGCCCGGCAACACGGTCAGCCCGCCCACGTCGATCACTTTGGTCGCCGCATTGGCCATCGCGCGCACCTGCTCGGTGGTCCCCAGGCCCATGATGCGGCCCTTCTTCACCGCCATCGCCTGATAGATGCGCCCGGGATTCTGGTTGTAACCGGCGTCATCCATGCTGACAATCTTGCCGTTGATGACGATGCTGTCGGCATACCCGTTTAGCGCCACCTCCGGCGGCAGCGCATTCTGCGCCTGCAAGAATGATACCGGCGCGAGCAATACAAACATTAAGAACATCCAACGGGAAGCTATGCGCAACATGAATTTCCTCTCTCTGCGGGGTATTGGCCTGGGTTCTGGGTAGCTACGGCACGCAATGTGTGCAGTGGGCTTTCGTCGGGACAGGCAACACTACTATCTGTTAAATTGCTTTCAAGGGTCAAGGGGAAACCCACGGCACAAACATCGTGCCGTGGCTACAGCCGTAACAAATCCCATGCTCGAATTAGAATTCCACCTTCAGGCCAAACTGCAATTGCCGCGACGCCGTATCCGTATCGACGATGCGCGCAGCATCCGCTCGGTATGTAGTGATACCCGCCGCCAGATCCGCGGGCGTCTGGGAGTTGAACAGCGTTGCATTGGGCTGTCCAAAGTTGGGGTGATTCAGTAAGTTGTGCAGCTCGGTGCGGAACTGCAAATGAACTCTCTCGCCGACCAGCGCCGTGCGCTTGTTGAACACAATGTTCATCGTGGCAAGGCCGGGGCCAATCACCGTGTTGCGTCCTGCGTTGCCGATGAAGCTTAAGGTGGGCGAATTGGGCGGATTCACGAATGAGGTAGGGTCAAAGTAGCGATCAGGATTTCGCGAATCGTATTTGACCGGCGCCACCTGATCCGCAAAATCCCCTACAAAGCCGTTCGCCAGATAAGCAGGCAGTGTCCCCGTCGCCAAGGTCATGGGAGTGCCGCCTTGCGCGGTAAGAATGCCGCTCAACTGCCAGCCGCCAAGTATCTTGCCCTTGGCTCCACCGAAATTTCCGAAGGGGAAATCATAAGTGAAATTGGCAGTCAGGGCATGGCGAACATCGAATGCCGCCGGGCCGGGGTCTTTCAATTCCTTGTAACGCGAGTTGCCGGGATTGTTGCCGAAGTCGAGGCTGCCGGCAAAGTTGGAACTTTCATCCAGCGCCTTGGACCAGGTGTACGAAGTGCGGAACAGCAGGCCATGCGTCATGCGCTGATTGAAGCTCATGCGCAAACCAAAGTAGTCGCTGGTGACATCGCTCTGCTTGGGGCGAACGCGGCCGAATCCAGGATGGATCAGCGGCGCGGTGCTGCGGATGCCGATGCGTGCGTTGATGCTCTCGGCATCGCGCACATTGGTGAGCAGCACGCGATACAGGTGAGTGGCCCGAGTGCCCGCGAATCCAATCTCGAAACTCGAGGCGGCGCCGATGGCCTTCTGGATGTCCAGGCTGTACTTGTACACCGCAGGCTGT
>SHUM01000079.1 GCA_009691245.1 Acidobacteriota bacterium
CATAGGCCGCGGTCATCTCCAGTTGCCTGCGCACCATCTCTGCCAGCAAGCTCAGCGGCTGATTCCGATACCAGATTTCCCACTGGATGGCGCTTTGTTCCTGTGAGCCGACCAAACCTTTTTTGGAGGCTTCGGTATACTGCGCGCCCATGGCCTGATCGAGGAAAATGTCGAAGGTGGGCAGCACCTTCATCACTTGTTCCATAGCCATGGAATTGAGGTTGGCGCGCGTATCGTTTTTCACGATCACCGGATTGGCGTCGGCCACTCGGTCAATGCGCGCGCGGGTCTCCATATCCTCGGCCACCGCCCACACTCGCAACTGCCGGCTGCTAACGTCTTCCGCCGGATTGGGCCGCACGCCGACCACCACCCATTCGCCGGGCTTCACTTTCTTGACCGCGTCGCGGATGCCGTTCTCAATCGCCATGCGCGTAGTCTCCAGGTCCTTGCCGGCCATCACCGAAACCTGGATGCCAGTATCGGGACTTTTGATCCCCAAGGCTGCCGCGGCCTGACCGCCGCCGTACAGATGCGAATGCGTCTCGATGATGCCGGGCATGACCATCTTGCCCGCGAGATCAAACGACTTCGTGTCCGCGTTGGCCAGTGTCTTGATTTTTTCTGAAGTGCCCAGGGCGATGATCTTGTTCCCCTTGACCGCCATCGCTTCATAGGTGTTGCCGACGTTGGTGTTGACGCCATGATCGTCCATGCTGACGATCTTGCCGTTCAACAGCACCATATCGGCATAGCCGAACTTGGCGACCTCGGTGGGCAGGGTGGTTTGTGCCCACGGGGAATTCAGTGGGACCAGGATAAATGAAAGCAGCAAAACGCTTACCATCCGTCGTTTCATTGTTGCATCACTCCTTTGTAAATCAATTCGAGTACTAACCAGTTCTTTTGCAAAATAATCTGCATTATCCCCGTTAGAAAATCAGCTTCAGAGCCATCTGAATCTGCCGCGGATTGTTGCGAATGGAGGTGATCTGCCCCGCGCTGCTAACGGGTCCACCCGTATTGTTAAAAGTATTGGTTGAAGGCAGTCCGAAGTTGACGCGGTTAAACACGTTGAAAAACTCCGCGCGGAACTGTAGGCCGCCGCTTTCCCCCAGCCAGGAAAGCTGCGTGTCCTTGGTCAATGTAACGTCGAAGGTGGCGATGCCCGGCGCGATCAAAGTATTGCGTCCCAGGTTGCCCGCAGCGACCAGGTTGCCCAATCCGGGAACATTCGCCAGCGAAGGGTCGTTGCGGAAGTTTGCCGGCCAGCTAAATTTGGAGACGTCAAAATAGCCAAATTCGCGCGCCGACCGCTGGGGATTGGTGGGATTGGTTTCCGCTCCCGGATTCAGATTGATGGTGGAGCCGGAAACAAACTCCAGGGCCTTGGTGGGGTTGGCAAGCTGCGGCTGGCTGGCGCCCGCGCTGAACGGAACGCCGCTATTCAGGCGGAGCAGGCCACTGATTCCCCATCCGCCGAGCAGCTTGCCAGTGGCGCCGGTCAGATTGCCGCCGGGCAGATCATACACAAAGTTTGAGTACAGGCTATTGCGCACATCGTAGGAAGACAGCCCGTGCATCTTGTCCCGTCCATACCCGGCGATGTCGTTGTCGTAATCCGGGCCGTTCCAGGTGGAAGAGTCGTCGGTGGCTTTCGAGAATGTATACGCCCCCTGAACCTGGAATCCGTGGCTGAATCGCTTGGTCAGGTTGATCTTGAAGGAATGGTAATCGGAGGTGCCGTCCATCAGTCGCCAGCGCAGCCGGTTGTAGGCTCGGTTGGGAAGAGGCAGATCAATGCGGTAATAGGTTTGCCCATTGGGCAGCACCACCGAAGGCGTGGCGTTCAGTTGCACGGAGCCGCGCATCAGGCGCAGCGCGCGCGTGGCCGTGTAGCCGGTTTCCACGGTTACCGTGTTGGTCAACTGCTGCTGCACTTCAAAGCTCCACTTCATGGCGTAAGACCGCTTGATGAAATATTCCATGCCGTCGTACTGGGGCGCTCCGCCGCCTCCCGTCAAAGTGGCCTGCTGAGTGATGTAGCTGTTGGGAAAATCAATCGCAAACGGCGCGGAGAGCGTGGCGATGGAGAAGAACGGCGCGCCGCGCACGATGGGACTGCGATACAGGTCCCCCAGAAGCTGCACGTCGAAGATTCCGAATCCAGTACGGATCGAGGTCTTGCCGGTCTGGAATGGATCCCAGGCCAATCCGACGCGGGGAGCAAAATTCTTCAAGGAAGGATTTTTGAAATAAGGATCTCCGACGTTCGAGGTGGCGGGCGTCTCCGAGTAGATGTGCGGGACGCTGATGTCCCGGATGTTGGCGATCTTGCCGTTCACCTCGGTGGGCACGGAGATGATCTCGTAGCGCAGGCCCAGGTTCAGAGTCAGTCCCTGCTTCAGAGTGAAATCATCCTGCAAGTACAGACCCAGCAAGTTTTGCCGCAGTCCGCGGTAGTTGTCTGAACCCGGCGCCGGCACGTTGAAAGTATTGACGGTGCCGAGCATGAAGTTCGGCAGACTGCTGAATGCGAAAACGCCGCCGGAATTGAAATCGCCGCGGTTATTGAATTGGAACCGCTCGAAATTCATGCCCATCTTCAGCGCGTGGCGGCCTTTGTTCCAGTTGATGTCTTCCTTGAACTGAAAGACATTCTGGATCTGCTTTTTAGGGTTGGTGGAACTGCCACCCCAGCCCGCTAGACCCGTAACCGTTATTTTGCCGAGAATTCCGGAGCCATCGAAGCTATCGAATCCATTGGGGTATTGGAAGCCGTCCTGGAGGGTGTCGAACCCCTGAATGTTGGTACGGTTGAACGAGAAATGGGTTCTGCTCAGCAGCGTGGCGGAAAAGATATGGGTTTCTTCAATGGTGTTGAAGCGGTTCGCGGTGGTGGAGTTCTCATCGGTGGAGAACCCCGGCGTGAGCTGGTCCGCGCCGTCAATGGTAAAGCGGCCAAAGAAGGAATCGGAATCCGAGAAACGATGATCCAGGCGAACGGTCTCGTAATTCTGATTGGTTCTCTCCCCCTGCGCATAGGAGATCTGGCCGGTGCCATCCGCGCGATCCAGCGGCCCCTGGCAAGTCGCTCCGGCGCAAGTGACGTTCGGCAGCGGATAGGCTTCCACATAAGACCGCATGGCGGGACGGATGGCCAGCGTACATAGATTCGATCCATTGGCCGCTACTCGGGAAGCGCCCCCGGCCGTGGTACACGCCGCGGCCGCCAGCGGTATGGTCCCAGAGCGCATCAGAATGCCGGGCACGTTGAACGTGTTGGTGGTGGACTTCCTTTCCCGCAGTCCTTCAAAGCTCCCAAATAAGAATGTCTGGTCCTTGCGCACCGGGCCGCCCACAGCGAATCCAAATTGATTCCGCTTGTAGGGAGCTGGATCGCTGCGCACCAGGGGCTGCGAGGGATCGCGATCAAAGAAGCTGCGCGCATCCATCTTGCTGTTGCGCATGAACTCAAACACGGAGCCATGCAGTTCGTTGGTCCCGGATTTGGTGACCGCGCTGACCACGCCGCCGGAGTGGCGGCCGTACTCGGAGTCATAGGCGTTCACGATCACCTTGAATTCACGCACGGTTTCCACGCCAGCCATATTCCCGGCGGCGCTGCCGGCCACGTTCAGCGAGTCGTTGATGTCCGCCCCGTCCAGCAAAAAGCTATTCATGTTGTAACGAGTGCCGCCGATGGAAAGCTTCTTGCCAAAACCCTTGGACGCATTCTGCTGTCCGCTCTCGGCGATGACGGCGTTGGCCTTCAAGGGCACCAACTCGATAAAGCTGCGCGCGTTCAAGGGGATTTCGCGCATCTGCGTCTCATCAATCGTGCCGCCCACCGTGGACGTGGTGGTATCAATCAGCGGGGCTTCGCTGGTAACCGTAACCTGCGTGGTGACGTCGCCGACATTCAATGTGAAATCGACCACCGCATCCCTGCCGATGGTAAGTGTAATTCCTTTTTGGATGGTGGACTGGAAGCCGGCCAGGGACGCCTCCACCTGATAGGCTCCCACGGAGAGCGCGGTCACGCGAAACGCCCCATTGCCGGCTGCTACCGTGGTGCGCACGTTGCCCGTCTCCACATTGGAAACCACCACTTTGGCCTCGGGCAATACGGCGCCGGTCTGATCCTTGACCACGCCGGAAATGCTCGCGGTATTCTGCGCCGCCAGATTCACACTGGACGCCATGGCGATCACCCAAAGACTAAACACGCCACCCCTGACCATCCGGTTTATGGAACTGATTCCATTGCGCATGACTTGCCTCCTTCTGACCTCTCATATCTTCTACACATATAGCTTGAGCTAGTTGAATTTGACTTGCCCGATGCTAGCACATTGCCCCAGCCATCGCGCCGCAATATTTTCGCGTGAACGTTGGCGGTTACGGCTTCGCGGCGGGTGGTTTGCTCGATGCTGGCCGGGCAGTCCGCAATTTCCCGGCGAGCTGGGTGGCCTGCTCGATCTGTGTCGGAGACAGCGCTTCTCCCAGCGGCTTTTTGGCGAAGGCGGCGCGCTCCATCCCCTGCTCGTCGGCGAGCAGAAACCACGCGTATGCCTGAACCATATCCTGCGGGACGCCAATGCCCTGGACCAGCATCATGCCCAAATTGAATTGCGCGCCGACGACTCCCTGCCCGGCGGCCAATTGATACCATTTCGCCGCTTCGCCCGCTTCCCCGCTTTGATGATGCAGCATTGCAACCTGGTACTGCGCCGCGGAGTTCTTCTGCTCCGCCGCCTTGCCGAGCCAGGACAGCGCCTGCTCCCGGCTGGCGGGGACTCCCTTGCCGGCGAGAAACATCATGCCCAAATTGAATTGTGACTGGACGTTTCCGCGTTCGCCGGCGGCCCACAATGCGGCGGGCACGTTTCCGTGAACGGCGGCTTTGGCGATCCACTGGCGCGCCAGGTTGTCGTCCTGGGGGACTCCAAGTCCTCCGCTGTAAAGTACGGCGAGATTAAATTCGCCCTGGCTATTTCCCCTGGCGGCTGACTTTTGCAACCACTGCGCGGCGGCCTCATAGTCCTGGAGTGGTCCCTGCCCGCCCAGATACATGTCGCCCAGCTCAACCTGCGCCTGGGCATCACCGCTTTCCGCCCGCACCCAAAGACGGCAACCAGCGTGCCTGCCGTCCGCGCCGGCCTGATACCATTTGGCGGCTTCCTTGCGATCGGCGGGAACGCCGCGGCCATACTCAAAAAATGCGCCGACGTCAAAAGCCGCAGCCACCAGTCCGAGAGAAAATGCCTTCTGGTAATGCTGTACCGCCAGCGGGAGATTCTTCTCCGTACCCACGCCGTTTTGAACCATGCGCGCGAGATTGAACTGAGCCTGCGCGATGCCCTGGTCAGCGGCTTTCTCGTACCACTTAATCGCCTCCGGGAAATCTTCCGTAATGCTTTGGGAGGCGCTGTTGCGCAGGCCCGAGTACAAGATTCCCAGATTTAGTTGGGCATCCCCATGACCCTGCTCGGCGGCTAGGCGGAACCACTTTGCCGCTTCGACATAATCGGCGGGAACGCCGCTGCCAGCTTGCGCGGCGAGGCCGACCGCATACTGGGAATTCGCCGAGCCAATTTCGGCGGCCACGCGATGCCATTTCAGGGCTTCCGCGAAATCGGCTGGAAAACCACGGCCCCCCATCTGGTAGGTAACGCCGAGTATGTTGGCCGCCTCGACAACGCCCTGCTCGGCCGCCATGCGGTACCACTTCACTGCCTCGGCGGTATCTTGCGGAACGCCCAAGCCTCCGCCATACAGCGAACCCAAACGAAACTGGGAGTCGGCGTCGCCCGCCTCCGCCAGCGGACGCCATTCCTTCAGCGCGGTGGCATAGTCTCGTTTTTGAAAAGCTTCGAGGCCGACCTGAAATTCAGTTTGCGCACGCACGGTGCCAAGCAGCAAGACAAACAGGAAGAAGGTGCGTCCCAGGAGAAACCGTTGTCGCTGCATGGGCATTCCGCCATTCTTAAATGAATTCCGGGAGCAGCCCTTGATTCTTGCCAGTGGGCCTGCTGATCATCAGAAAATCTCCGGGAAGTTGTAAGTCAGAACCGCGTTCAGCACTTTGTCGGAGATGATGACGTTCTTGCCTTTTAAGTCCAGGTCAATGCCGCGCGGCTGCTTCAATTCTCCGAACGGCCCGCCGATGGTCCAGCGCGGAGCCACATCGCCATTGTCCTGCGTGGTGCTCCAGACTCCCACAAACGATCCGTCGTGCGGACCGGCCGTGCTTGGCCCCGACATGGCCACCAGCACCAGCCCCTTGGAGGGGAACGCCCGCATCCCGAACGTACCGGTCAACAGTGTCTTCTTGCCGCCTACGACGCGAAGCGGAGTCACATCCCCTTGGTCGGTGCGATTCAAAAACAGGAGCCGTGGATATTTCTCTTCTGCTGATCCGGCGGGATTGGTGGCCACAATCACGTTATGCACATAGTCAACTGACACCGCATCAATGTCGATTTCACCGGGCATGGTCAGATGTCGTTTGGGCGCGACGTTGCCGTTGGCCAGCCGGTCAAACACCAAGATCACAGCGTCTTCCGACACCAATATTTCATTGTTGACCGGGTCGATCTCCACCTTATCCGTATTGCTCAGCCGGGTCGCCGAGCCTTGAATCACGCGCAGCGGCTTTTCCTCCCCGCTGGCGCCGCCGCGAAAAACCAGGATGGCCTGCGCGAACGGCTGCGGGACATAGAACTCGTCGCGAAGCGCGTCGTAGACAATGCCGTGCATGGTGCGCCCCAGCATGGTGGACTGTCCTTCGATTTTTCGGACAGGCTTTTCATTGCCCTCCGCCAACCTGGCGAAGGCCGCAATCTGCGGATGCGCCACTCAGTTCGGCACTAGAATCTGCTCGCGCTTGGCGTCGTAGGCGATGGCGCCGGGATTGCCGATCATCAGCGCCGGCTCGTCGGCGGGCCCGCTGCGAATGGTCCGCAGCGGAGGCGTATTGCCGGCAGCGCCCAGCTTGTACGCCGTCGCCGTGTGGTTGCCAAAGTTGGCCACCCACAGCTCGCCGTTCTTGCGGTCGAGTGTGATTCCAGTGGGATTTCGCAAGCCGGTTAGCGCGCCTTTCAGCACCCGCAGCGGAGCCACATCGCCCGTCGCGTCAGGCGCGAAAACCAGAATGGAATCGCCCATGTCGTTGGCTACGTAAAGCTCTCCTGTCTCACTGTCAACCGACAATCCAGTGGGCCAATTCAACTGAGTCTTCGTTCCAGAGAGGACGCGCAGCGGCGGCGTGTTCCCCTGCGCCACGATGTCATGCGCGGTAATTGATGAGGGGAATGTTTTCCCCGTGCCAGGAATCCGCCGCTCCGCCGGCCACGTGGAGGCCGTGCTAAATGTCCCCTGATACATTCCAGTCTGAGTGATGTCGCCGGTGGTGCGGTTGAACTCCCGGAAGCTGCCGTGGTTCGTCGCGTAGAGCACTCCCCGCTTGGTATCGACGGCAATTCCGTGAGGATCGGCTAGGCGGGTCTTATCCCCTTGCAGCAGCCGCAGCGGCACATCGCGGTTTCTGGCGTTCTTGTCGAACACCACAATGGCGTTGGAATGCTGTAGGGAAAGGAACATCTCCTTGCGCTCCTCCGACACGTCAACGCCAAACGTTCCGTGCGGAGTCCTCAGCTCCGCCGCCGGAGCCGCATTGCCGCGCTGCTCGCGGCTGAAGATCACCAGCGTATCCACGGTGTCGTTGTTGACCGCATAGATGTCTCCGCTATCAGGGTCAATATAGAGGCCGCACTGAAATTCGATCTTGGTGTTGGATCCGCCCAGAATGCGCTTCGGCTCGCTGAAGCTGGTGGGCGGCGGCGTTGCGGCATCGCGATTGTAAACCAATATCTGAAAGAGATTTTCGTCGGTTACCACCACTTCATTGTTCTTGGCGTCCACGGCGACAGAACTGAACGCAGGATAGGAATCGCGAATCACGCGCACGGGCCGCCGCTTGGCCGCTGCCGCCGAATCGGATAGAGCGGTTTGCGTGCGGCTTTGGGTCGTGGCGGTGATTTGCGTTGCGGTATAACTCGCGGGCGACCACTCGCACATCTGCCCGTCCATTTCAGGCAGTTCGGCTACCGCGATGAGTTTGGGGCCGCCGGTGTGAGCATTCGCTCCACGTGGCAAGTGGCCGCCCGCTGGCGGCAATTCCATACGTCCAAATTGCAGGACAGAGACGGCGACGGCCATCACTGCCGTCATCATCACAAGCCCGGCCTTACGATGCCGTAAATTGTGCACAGCCGCTTGAAGGCTCTTCATGGTTCCTGATCTCCAATCCATTGTTCGCTCAACGGCAGGTGAAGTTGCCTTGCACCCAGTTGGCGCGATCGTTCTCGCCGCCTGCCGGGCCGCTATAGACGGCGCGCTGCGGATACGCGCAAATTTTGCGCTCGTTGTCCACCTTGCCATCGGCGCCATGCGTGGCGACTAGATGCTCCGGCGCCTTGCCGTTCTCCACCCAATCCACCAGCGGAGCCAGCTTGTCCCATGTATTCGGCCCGGCCCCGCCGCCGCAGTGACCCATGCCTGGAATCATGAACAGCCGGGCGCGCTCGCGTCCGGCCTGGGTGTCCGCCGCGAAGGTGGTGGTCAGCACATCCTTATAATAATCCACCGTCGGCTCCGGTGAGACCTGCGGGTCGGCCCAGCCGTGATAGAGGATCAACTTGCCGTTCCGCGCCTTCAGAAATTTGCTGAGGTTGGGGTCTTTGGCGTCCAGCATATCGATGATCAGCTTGCCGCGGCCGTTGGCCAGATCATCCACGTTGAACTCCCACCAGCCCCATTCCGGCGACAGCTTCTTCTTGTCGAGCTTCTGGTTGATGTCGGTGAAATCCGCCGGCGGCACTCCCGGATCGTTCTCATAGAACATATAATTCAGGCGGTCGCCGGAGGATTGTAGGCCGTCGGGAAGCAATTTATTTCCGGCATGAGGAATAATCTGACGCTCCCAGGCCGCCTCAGAGCCGAACGCCGGACCTTTATGGATGCGCCGTCCCTTGCTGTCGCGCGCTCCCTGATAGATGGCCTCGATCGACTGCAACTGCGCGCTGGTGAAGCAGTCGGCGCGGTTGGCATTGGCTGAGCATGTCTGCGCGGCAAACTCCACCTTAGGATCAAAAGTGCAGCGGAGTGGATCGTCAATCACGCCATCGCGGATGCCATCCATGGCGTCGCATTTATTGAGCACCGCGTCGCGCAACATTTCGACTTTCTTTATGCTATCGAGCGAGCCGTCGCCGTTCGTGTCACTGGCCAGATTGGCGGCGAAATTTTCGCGGAACAGCCGTTGCAGAATGGCCAGGCGGTTGACTGTATTTTCCACCGTAAAGTTGGTCGGGGCTCCGGCAACGATGCCGTCGAAGTCGTCCGGGAAGCGCTGCGCTTCCATCAGACCCTGGCGGCCTCCGGTGGAGCAGCCCTCAAAATAGGAGCGCTGCGGCGCTTTGCGGTAATAGGCTTCCACCATGGTGCGCGCGGCGTTGACAGTCAAATGCACAGCGCGGTAAGCGAAATCAATCTCGCCCTGCCGGTTATTGAAGGCGTAGGTCGAGCCCGGCTCCGAGCCTTCGTCATGTCCCGAATTGCTGTTGGCCACGGCATAGCCCTGGGCGAGGCGATGGTCGGCGAAATCCAGGTCGCCGTCCTGTCCGCCGTCGCCCCACATGAGGAAGCGGCCGTTCCATTTATCCGCGAAGGGGAGCTGCACATGATAGTGAATGGCGGGCGAGATAAGTCCGCGCACGTAGCAATAGCGCGGCGTCGAGCCCTTGGCCTCGATGACCTTCGCCGAAAGGATGGTCAGGTTCGCCAGGTTTTCGAGCGCCAGGCAGCTCCGCTCCTGATCCACCGGGCCACCAGGGCCATTCTGCCATGCGAACGCATCGCCGCCGCCCAGCCACATCGCGATGGTTGCCAGTGAGATAACTAGTGAGCGTGTTACTCGTTTCATCACGGGAATCTCCATTCTTGCCGGTTCTCATTGCGGGGGACTCTAAAATGGTTCGCAAGCGGACCCGCATCCTGCGGGGCATTATAAAGTACAAGACATTTCTATTACAGAATAAATTCACGCGGGATTTGCACGGGGTGAGGCGTTGGTGCATGAATCAACCTAGGCTCCCCCGCTAGTAATGGCTCGGTGTCCCGATCCATCATGGAGATCGAGGGGGGCAACGTCATGGCCGCGGGGAAGTCGAGCCGAGTCAACCGCAAGTACAAGACCAAATACAGAATCCGGAACTGGAGGGAGTACGAGCGTGGCCTCAGGCGCCGCGGCGACGTCACGATCTGGCTGAGCGAGGAGGCGATCGCCGCGTGGACACCGGCAAAGAACGGTGTCCCGTATGGTCAAAAAACTCATGCGGCCTCTCGGTGATAGTATTTGAGGAGGCCGCCGAGTCGATCTTTGCAGCGCACGCGGAGGTTGTCCCTACCGAAAACTTTGTCGTGAAGAAACGGTGCGAGATTTACGTTCAAAGTCTACCTCAAGCGCAGCGTTCTGGAAAGAATTTCTCTTCGGGAAGCTGCGCAGATTTGATTGCCGGTTAACCGCGTGTAACGTTGGGCAGGCTTCTGCCATCTGGTCCTATCTGAAATTCAATTATTCCTTTCTACCGTTGCGCGGTTTTGATCAAGCTGCTCTTCTTTCGTAGCGATGGTGGAGTTCGCCAACTTCAGGGAACTCCACTACGCGACCGCGTTCGGGCTTGAATACCTCTCGTGGCTGTGGAGCGTTTTTCTCCAGTGCAAGATGGGTTCTCGCTCTTTCGTAATATTGAAAATACGACCGCAGGATCTTCCGCAGGGAAGTTTCGTTTAACACCAAGAAGTGGTCGAGACATTCTCTCCTGATCGAGCCAATCAACCGTTCCACGTAGCCGTTTTGCCAAGGGGAATGTGGAGCCGTCAGGACTTCTGCTATGTCCATTGACTGTACCGTTTCGCGGAAGATCTTGCCGTAACATTTGTCTCGGTCACGGATCAAGAATCTTGGAGCCGTATCGAACGGGAAGGCTTCGCGCATTTGTTGGGCCGCCCATTCCGCCGTGGGATTGGCCGTAATATTGAAGTGGACGACGCGACGGCGGTGGTGTTCCAGCACCACGAAAACGTACAGGAGCCGAAAGTTTAGGGTGGGCACGATAAAGAAATCAGCTGAGACCAATTGCTGGGCGTGGTTCTTCAGGAAAGTCCGCCAAGTTTGAGACGGAGGCTTGCGATGCATGCCCATGTACTTAGCGACCGAAGTTTCCGAAACCTCGAATCCCAGCATTAGCAGCTCGCCGTGAATTCTCGGCGCACCCCCGGTCGGATTCGCCAGTCTCATTTTGCGGATAAGGGATCGAACCGCAACCGAAAGTTCTGGCCTGCCCGGTCGGCAACCTCTGGATTTCCATGTCCAGTACAAGCGAAAACCTTTTCGATGCCACCCAAGAACCGTATCGGGTTTGACGATCACGAGAGCAGACCGCCAACTCGACCAAACTGTTGATAGCCAAACCCACAAAAGGCGATCAGAACGATTAAGCTGAATTCGGCCTCGCTGGCTTCTTTGCAATACATTCAACTGGTGCCGCAAAGCAACAATCTCCAACTGCAGACTGGCACGCGACGCCAGAAACGTTTGAAGAGAAGAAAAGAGGAAGGAAAAGAAGGTTTTCATGATGCCAGAAAGCGTATCAGGACACCACGATAACTTCAATCATTTCAACCCGATGGAATTTACGATAGGGACACCCGAGTTTGTTCACGTTCCGGTGGCTTTCGTTGGCTCATACAATCGCTTCCTGTCTTCCTGCTTTTCTCACGGTCTTTCCTCCAAAGGCGGGGTGGAGCTTGGGATCTTCCGGTGGTGGGTGGCCTGCTCGTAAGCGTAAGCCAGCTTGATCATAGTTGCTTCGCTATAGGGCCGACCCTGAAAGGTGATTCCGAACGGAAGATTGTCGCTGGTAAATCCCGCCGGAACGCTGATTACTGGAACGTATTGGAGGAACGTATTC
>SHUM01000080.1 GCA_009691245.1 Acidobacteriota bacterium
CCACGCGTTGCGAACAACTCCTGGTGATTGCCATGTTCCAGGATGCTGCCTTTTTCGATCACCAGAATCTGATCGGCGCGGCGAATGGTGGACAGTCGATGGGCGATGACGAACGTTGTCCGCCCGCGCATCAGGTATGCCAGGCCTTCCTGAATGAGCGACTCCGATTCCGAATCGAGGCTGGAGGTGGCCTCGTCCAGGATCAGGATGCGGGGATCGGCGAGTATCGCGCGCGCGATGGAGATGCGTTGGCGCTGTCCGCCGCTGAGTTTCACACCGCGCTCGCCAATCACCGTATCGTACTGGTCGGCAAAACGCTCCGCGAATTCGCTGACGTGCGCGATGTTGCAGGCGAGGAGTATCTGTTCCTGGGTGGCATAGGGACGCGAGAAAGCCACATTGTCACGAATTGTCCCATCAAACAGGAAGGATTCCTGCAACACCACTCCCAGGTGCGGGCGATACGAGTTCAAGCGAACATTCGACAGGTCTACGCCATCTACCAGGATACGGCCCTCTTCCGGCACATGAAACGCCGCAATCAATCCGATGATGGTGGATTTGCCTGACCCGGACGATCCCACCAACGCGGTAACACTGCCCGGCTCCGCGCGAAAGGAAACTTCATGCAGAACGGGTGTGCCCTGATCATACGAAAAGCTGATATGATCAAAAACAATTTCTCCGCGAATCCCCGACAGCGCGATCGTGCGTTTTGGGTCGGTGTCCTCGGGAGATTCCCGCAAGACTTCGCGGGTGCGGTCGAGGCCCGCCACTGCTTCAGTTAATTGCGTGCCGATGCCAACTACTTGTATGAGTGGGGCAACCAGGAATCCCAGAAACATGGTGTAAGTGAAGAAGCCGCCCAGCGTGAGTGAGCCGCTCAACACCTGGCTGGCCCCGATGTACATGACGATGGAACCGACTACGCCGATCAGCGCCGCTGATGAAGATGTGAGCACGGACATGGCGGTCAGCGAGCGTAGAACATTATCCAGCAACCGCTGAACGCCAGCGGCAAAGACGGAATGTTCGCGCTGCTCAGCGTGATATCCCTTGACCACGCGCACTCCGCCAATCGACTCAGTGAGACGGCCAGCGACTTCCGCGTTGATCTTGGACCGCTCGCGGAAGATGGGCCGAATCGTGCGGAACGCTTTGCGCAGGACCAGACCGAAGATGAGCAAAAAAGAAAAGGCAATCCCAGTCATCAATGGGCTGATGCGCACCAAGACCACCAGTGCGATGGCAGCGGTTAGCAAGCCACCCACGAATTGCACTAAGCCAGTCCCAATCAGATTGCGCACGCCTTCCACATCGTTCATGATGCGCGACACCAGCGCTCCCGATTTGTTCGAGTCGTAGTAGGCCACGGGAAGCCTTCCGACGTGCTCCTGGACTTTTCGCCGTAACTCCGCGATCAGCTTTTGGGCCGCGATGGAGAGCGTTTGAGTGAGTGCAAATGAGGTGCCGGCCTGGATCAACGTTGCCGTCATCACCGCGCCGACGAGCCAGGGTAGCAGGTCGGTTTGTCGCTGGCCGATCACGTCGTCAATCAAATATTTTAGGGAGGCGGGAAGCACCAGGCCGGAGACGCTATTGATTCCGGTTAACACCATACCAATAGCCAGCAGGCCGCGCCGAGGGCGCAGCAACTCCCAAACTTCCGGCAGCGTGGCCAGTGTCTCTTTAACGCTCTTCTTGGGCTTTTTCGAATGAGGGTCCATGTCTTCTATTAAAGCATTTTTGCCGATGGAGTAGCGAAACAGAGCCGCGACTAGAAGGCAGCGGTTGCTCAAAGAACAAGCCAGACTGCGCTGAACCGCTCCCTTCCGGTCGCGGCTCTGTCAGCTCCGTATAGCAGAATGCCAGCCGATCCGGAAGCGGTCCGGCGCGGCGGGCAAAGGATGGAGCTCAGTTTGCTTTGTTTTGCGAACTTACACGCGGGCGGCCTTGAGGGCCTCCAGCACGCGCTTGTCGCGTAGTGGCGCACGTCTAATACGAACGCCAGTCGCGTCGAATACCGCATTGGCGACCGCCGCACCCGTCGGTTTACAGGCAGCCTCGCCGGCGCCATAGGGAGCCAAGTCAGGTCGGTTCGGGTTGGGATCTCCGTTGACCAGCACGACGTCGATCCGGGCCGGTGTGTCGCTATGCCGCAGAGTGGGATGCGTTACCCAATCCACGCTGGTAACTTTCTCCGTGTCAAACTGCACTTCCTCGTGCAGCACTCGGCTCAGACCATAGAGCAGGTTGCCCTCGATGACGCGTCGCAAACCTTCCGGGTTGATGACCAGACCGCAGTCGTGCGCGCAGACCAGCCGCTTTACCCAGACGTGTCCCGTTTCGCGGTTCACCTCGACATCGGCGATCTCCGCGACGACAGTCGAACCGCGGAAGCAATACGAGAAGCCGCGTCCGGCAAGAATCTTTCCCGTGCCAACGGGTCTCGGTGCGGAACGCGGTTCCCACCCGTAAGCCGCTGCCGCCGCCTTGACCACGGCGATCGAGCGTGCGCGGGTGAACTCCTCGTCATCCTCGGCGCTGGCCATGAGGTGGCGCAGACGGAACTCCAGCGGATCGGCTTTCGCCGCCGCCGCCAGTTCATCAAAGAACGATTCGGCGGCGAAGGTGATCTGCGGACCATTGGGGTCGCGCAAATTTCCAATGCGTAGCGGCGATTCCCAGACCAGAGGCATGCTCACCACTTCACTGGTGCGTCGACGGTTCGGGATGGCGTACATCTCCGAAGGATTGGCCGCGCCGCCCGGCGGTGTCTGCTTGGGCCGGCGGCCCATGAGTTGCGCGATCAATACCGTATCAGGCTCGTTGTAGCCGATGTGAGCATAGTCCATCGTGCGGGCTTTATACTCCAGCGCCACCACGTTGCCTTGGGCATCCAGACCTCCACGGAAATTGAAGGTGAACGCCGGACCCTTGGCGTCCCATCCGGTCTCCTCATGCCGCATCCACTGCATGCGCACGGGCCGGCCGATCTCCTTGGCCAGATACGCGGCCTCGAATCCTGCGTCATCAGCGGCGGTGCGGCCATAAAGCTGCGGACCCTCCTGCCAAATCACGCGCACCCGATCGCGCGGCATTCCCAGGAAATCGGCGACGCCGATGCGCAGGCCGTAGGCCTTCATGTCATTCGACCAAATGGTCATCTGCCCGTCCGACGGGTCAGCCATTGCGTGCGCCGGTCCGAGCGCGGTGTGCCCCTGGAACGGGAAATCGTAGGCCGCTTCCACCACCTTGGCCGCGCTTTTCAGCGCAGCTTCGAGGTCGCCCTCCACTGCCTGCCCCTGGCCTTCGCGGGATTGCACGACGGAAGTCGGCTTGGCGGCGCGCATGTAGGTGAAAAGATTTTCCGATGTGGGGAAGGACGCCGTCGCGGGCTTTTCCCAATTGACCTTGAGTTGCCGCGAGGCCTTGATCGCCTGCTCCTCGCGCTCGCAGATCACCGCGACGTAGTTGCCCTTGCTGACCACTTTGATGAATCCGGGGATGCCGCTTACTGACGACTCATCGATGCTGATCAGCTTGGCGCCTGCAAACGCCGGTCGCACGTTGCGCGCATGAACCATGCCGGGCGCCTTGGCGTCGACAGCCCACTTGAGCGACCCGTCCACCTTGCCGGGAATTTCATAGCGCTGCGGCGACGTGCCGACGATCTTGTGTTCCTGCACCGACTTCAGTTTGGCCACGCCGGTGGTGGCGTTGATGTTGTTGCCCGTCAGGGTCATGTTGAACCGTTTGCCGCCGACCAGTTCTCCATAGCTGACTGTTTTCGCGGGATCAGTTTTGACCCTAATCACTCCCTCGCTGACCGCGAGTTGAGCGACGGGCGTCCCGAACTTCGCCGCTGCCAACTCCAGCAGGACGCGCCGAGCCTCGGCCGCCACGCGTCGCATGGGCCAGCCATCGGTCTCGATGGCATCCGAACCGCCCGATCCACCCTGATCGACAGTCTTATCAGTGATGCCCATGATGAGGTTGGTTTTGTTAAATGCGATGTCGAGTTCTTCGGACATGATCTGACGGAAAGCCGTGCCGGTTCCCTGGCCACCGTCTGTCTTGCCGACATAGAAAGTTGCGGTGCTGTCTTCATGAATCACGATCCAGGAATCGAGTTGCTTGAAGTCAGGATCGCGATAGGGACCGGCAGCCTGCGCCACCGCGGCCGCGCCTGTTTGTCCGGCAGCCTCGGGGCTGAGCAGTCCGGCGGCGGAGATCGCGCCCGCGCTCAGGCTGACCACGAACATGCCCGAGCCTTTCAGGAAATCACGGCGCGAGGTGCCCGCGTCCAACTTCTCCATGGCGTCTTGTACTTGCTGTGGAATTTTTGTGAACTGGCTCATGCGCTCACCTCCTTGCCCGCAACTTCAACGCCAGCCGAAATAACTTTCGCGGCCCGCTTGATAGCGGCTTGAATCCGGAAGTACGTCATGCAGCGACACAGAGTTTTGTCCATCCCTTCGCGTATCTGCGCATCGGTTGGATTGGGGTTCTTGTCGAGCAGCGCCTTGGCGGTCATGATCTGCCCGTTCTGGCAGAAGCCGCACTGCGGAACCTGCTCTTCGATCCAGGCCTGCTGCACGGGGTGCAGCTTGTTGTTTTGCGCGAGTCCTTCCAGCGTGGTGATCTCCGCTTTCACGCTGGAGACAGGCGTAACACACGACCGCACGGCCACGCCATTGATGATCACCGTGCACGCTCCGCACTGCCCCAGTCCGCAGCCAAAATGCGGACCCTGCAGGCCGAGATCATTGCGTAGGATATATAGCAGCGGAGTCGCCGGGTCGATATCGACGGTGTGCGACTTGCCGTTCACCTTCAATATTACGTTGCTCATTCTCCATCTCCTTGCGATCCGGATTAACGGGCCAATGTGCCACGATTTTACCAGAGAGCCGTAAACTTAATACAAGTAATCTTTTGGCCCGGCGCGCCGCGTATGCTTTTCGAGTACAAAGTTTCGAGTAGTAAAGTTGCATGGACCGCCACGGTCCATTAAACTAACTGAATACGAAATGTGAAAAGAGTAAAGGCCATCCTAGCTCAATTGGCAGAGCGCCGCATTCGTAATGCGGAGGTTCGGGGTTCGATTCCCCGGGATGGCTCCAGTTTTCACCGCCATGCTGCCTCTTCACACTTGCCGTTCGTCATCCCGAGGAGCATAGCGACGTGGGACCTGCTTTTCGCCATACACTACGTTGAGGGAGCCACGATGATCGCCTATTCCTTACGCTTCCTGTGGGTCTCATCGCGTGGCTACCGCCTGCGCCCCTGGCGCAGCCCCCTTTTGCGCTGGCGCATCGAAACCTACACCGGCATTCCCGCCGAGTCCATCACCTTCGCAATCTTCTTCCGTGAAATGTGGAACGCGCGCCGCGAACTGTGGCAGTTCCTGCGCTGGGGCGCCGCCATGCGCCGCTTGGAGCGCCAGACGCAATCACGCGCGTAATACCCTGTTCGCAATCCCGCCAAGCGTGCCTGAGGCTTTAAGTGTGTCCGCGTGGTCGAGTTAGCAACCTAGCTGTTTCGAGATCGCCTGCGTGGTGCAGTCACACGGCGACTGTTATTAGGTGCGGTGTTGGTGGATGGAGATGGAGCAGAAGCTTGCGAGAAGCGCTCGACGATCTGCGCGGCGATTTCGCGCGAGCGCGCAGTGGCGGCCTCGACCGCGCTGATAAGCGTCGAGCGCAGGCCGTGCCTCTCCAGTTCGTGCAGGCCCGCGATGGTGGTGCCGCCGGGCGTTACCACTTCATCGCGCAACGCTGCGGGGTGGCGCTTGGAATCACGCACCATCTTGGCCGCGCCCAGCACGGTCTGCTCGGCCAGCTTGCGCGCGACGTCGTGCGGCAGGCCGGCCTTCTTGCCGCCGTCGATCAGCGCTTCGATCACCAGATAGATGTACGCCGGACCGCTGCCCGACAGGCCCGTTACCGCGTCGAGGTGCGCTTCGTCCACGCTGACCACTGCGCCGAGCGTGCCGAAAATCTTCTCGACCAGTTTGCGCTGCGTCGCCGTGGTGGCGCGATTCCCCGCCACGGCTGTCGCGCCTTCCTCCACCACCACGGGGATGTTGGGCATGGCGCGAAACACCGGTACGTTCTTGCCGATTATCGACTCGATAAATGAGATGGGCACGCCAGCCGCGACTGAGAGAATTATCTGACCGCGCCGCAACGCGCCGCGCAGCTCCTGCAACACCGCAGGCATGATGTGCGGCTTGACGGCGAGGATAATCAGATTGCGATCGGCCAGAACTTTCGCCGTGGCTGCAGGCTGGACCTTCACCTTCCACTGCGCTGCGACGCGGCGGCGGCAATCGTCGCTGGCGTCGATGGCAACGATGTTCTTAGGCAGCGCAATGCGGCTCTTCACAATGCCGCCGAGCAGCGCGCCGCCAATGTTGCCCGCTCCAATCACACCGATTTTCAGTGCCATGATGTCTCTCCGCTAATTGGGCCGCTATCTATGCTTAGAATGCTCCGCCGGCGATGGATGGGATCAGCAGAACTTCGTCGCCCTCCTGGAACTGATACTTGTCGCCGCCCAGGAAGCGGATGTCTTCATCGTTCACATAGATGTTAACGAAGCGATTCAGATTGCCCTTCTCGTCAAGCAGCGACGCCTTCACGCCGGGGTAGAGCGACTCTAGTTTCGCCAGCAGCTCCGGCAGATTGGCGACCGCCAAATCCAGATTGTCGCTCCCCGTCGCGCCGCGCGTGATTGCCGTGGGTACTCGTACCTTGATGCCCATGTTGAATGTTCCTTCCTTCTTGCCGATGCGAGGCAGTGCGCTCGCCAATCTTATCAATAGGCCTATGGATATTGCCGTTAGCTTGCTGACACCGGCACGCCCGCCTGCACTGCGTTGAGCACCTGCTCTTCAAATTCCTCAAGGCGTGGTCGAATAGTGAGGCCGAGGTCGAGCTGATTATGCAACGCATCGAGCGTCTTTAACCCGTTGCCGGTGACGCACAGGACCGTCTCGGCGTCCGGGTTCATTCTGCCTGTGGCCAGCAGCTTCTGCGCCACCGCCACGGTAACCCCCGCCGCGGTTTCGCCGAGGATGCCTTCCGTCTCGGCCAACAGTTTCATGCCTGCGACCACTTCCGGGTCGGATACATCTTCACCCGCGCCGCCGCTGGCCATGATCGCGCCAGTCGCGTAGTAACCATCCGCCGGATTGCCGATGGCCAGCGAGCGCGCGATGGTCGATGGCCGCTGCGGCTCGATCTCGCGATGCCCCGCCTTCGTCGCAGTGGTGATCGGCGAGCAGCCCGTGGCTTGCGCGCCATAGAGAATGTACGGCTTGCCTTCGACCAATCCAATCTCGGTGAGCTCATCAAAGGCCTTGCCCACGCGGGTGATGAGCGATCCGCCCGCCATGGGAACAACTACCTGATCGGGCAGACGCCAGCCGAGCTGTTCAGCAACTTCGTATGCGAGTGTCTTCGAACCCTCCGCGTAGAACGCGCGCAGGTTCACGTTGACGAAGCCCCAGCCATGCTCGCCGGCGATCTGCGAACACAGGCGATTGACCTGATCGTAGTTGCCGCGAATCTTCACCACCTTCGCGCCATACACGGCGGAGCCCATGATCTTGGCCTCTTCGAGATCCTCGGGGATGAACACGTAGGCTTGCAAGCCGGCTGCGGCGGAGTGCGCGGCGACCGCGTTGGCGAGGTTTCCCGTTGACGCGCAGGCGATGATCTTGAAGCCGAACTCGATGGCCTTGTTGAGCGCCACCGCCACTACGCGATCCTTGAACGACAGCGTCGGCGGATTCACCGCGTCATTCTTGATCCACAGCTTGCGACAGCCCAGCACTTTCGCCAGGCGCGGCGCATTCACCAGCGGCGTGTAGCCGACGTTCAGGCTGACTGTGGGATCATTGGAAAGGGGAAGCAGTTCGCGGTAGCGCCACATGTTGGGCGGGCGGCTGGAGATCTTCTCGCGCGTCAGGTCGCGCTTCCATCCGGCCACGTCGTACATGATCTCCAGCGGCGCGATGCAGTCGCAGACCACGCGTGGAGCGATGGGATAATCCTTGCCGCACTCGCGGCACTTGAGACCGGTAACGTAGGACAAACGAACCTCCCTGACTCTTTCGGCCTAAACCCAACTGCCCTAAAATAGGGCAGTGACCATTTATTGCTAAAGGGGGCCAAAAAACAAAAACCTCTTCCAAATGGAAGAGGTGTCAGGAAAGCTAACGCCTCCCCATTCTCATCTCCCCTCGGCGTATTGCCGAGGCAGGATTTGGCACAGGAACGATCTTCTGTCCTGTTGTCGTGGCTTCGTCGGGCCTGTCCCTCTGCCACTCTGGATAAGATTCGGGGAACGAATCGAATCAAAAATCTAGCTTACCACGACCCGCGCAATTCTGTCAAGGGGCGACCGGCTGGAAGAAGGTTTGGGTCCAAACGGGGCATCCAAATTATCCAAATTGACCAGAAAGCCCAAAGTACACACTTTCACGGTTCTTGCGGAATCGTCGGTTCTGTCGGTCGACCGACGCTTTTGATTTTCTGGATTATTTGGAAAATTTCGCGCCGTCATCGGTGAGTCAATGTTCCCGTTTTATTCGCTTTATATTCTTATTATATTTGTATTTTTGCGCTTCGGTGGTTCTCCGAAGCAGGAGTCGCGCCCCAGCACTCTTCAACAAATTCCAAATTTTCCTACTTTGCGGAATTATCCAAATTATCCCGTTGCGTTTCTCGCCCGTGATGGTGTTGCGTGACAGTGCCGCGCGCGTCAGCAAGCGGGCAAATGGAAAACCACGTCCTGGACGCCGATGCTTTTCCGACCGCCCGAGCATAATGCAAATTTGTGTCCCACCGCGCTTTGCAAAACCAAGAGCAAAAGCAATACCCGGCGTCTGGGACATTGCGTTCCATCGGCCCGCTTGCTGACGCGCGCGGCACTGTCACGCGTGGCATGGGGGATGGCTTGGGTACCGTTGCCACCAGAACATTTCCGCTGGCTTATCTGATTACTTTTTCCTGTTATGGCAAACGGCTGCATGGCGAGGGCGCCGAAACCGTTGATCGCCGGACGAATGCTTATGGCACGCCGTTTGTTCCACCGAGTGCGGTCATGGTGGAAATTGAAGAACAACAAATGACGAACTCGGAGTTCGCGCTGAATGCGGATCAGCGGGAAATTGTCCTGCGGGCAATTCAGGAAGTTTGCGCTTATCGCGCGTGGCGGTTGTGGGCGGTGCATGTCCGGTCCGATCACGTTCATGTGGTAGTCAGCGCGAGCATCGGTCCGTAGCGCGTGTTGAATGATTTTAAGGCCTATGCCAGCCTGGCGCTGAATGCAACGGGAATGGAACCGCATGGTCGTAGGCGATGGACCCACCACGGCAGCACACAATACTTATGGATCCCACAGCAGGTTTCTGGGGCCATTGACTATGTGTTGAATCAACAGGGCGAGCCCATGGCCGTCTGGCCGGTGACAGAGCCGCGACCGTGAGGGAGCGGGGGTTGGTTTTGAGGCGTTGATGCGGGATAGTGCTGCAATATCTTTAGTTCCGCTTCCGCCCTAAAACCAACCACCGCTCCCTCACGGTCGCGGCTCTGTCACGCACGCGCGGCGCTATTGCTGCTGGATGGGGAAGCCGGGGATGGGGGGAGAGATCGGGGCGGGGCGCGGCTGGCTTCCGGGCTGACCGAAGGGTTGGCTGAATGGCTGCTGGAAGGGTTGCTGCTGTCCCCCGAAGGGCTGCTGTGGCTGATTGCCGGGGGGCTGTTGTTGCGGCTGGCCAAATGGCTGACCGAACGGTTGTCCGAAGGGCTGCGGCTGGGCGAACGGCTGGGGGTTTGCGAAGGGTTGCGGCTGCCCGGCGGGAGTCGGCTGGCCTGGCTGTCCTGGCTGTCCGGGAACGCCCGGTTGCTGCTGCACCGGAGGCGGGGGTTCAGGGACATCGGGCAGGCCGGTTAATTCGCGTCCAAAGAAGAGGGCGCGCGAGGCAATCAACTCCGCCGGGTCGGGTCGCATGATGATGGGGCGAATCGCCAGCACGAACTCACTGTCCTGCTGCTGGCGGCGGCGCGTGCCGAATAGCGAACCGATGATGGGTATCCGCGACAGCAACGGATAGCCGGAGACCGTCTTCACATCGGAGTGCTGGAACAGTCCGCCGAGCAGATAGGCCTCGCCGTCGCGCAGACGGACTTGCGAGATGGTTTGGCGATTCGAGATGGTGGGAATGCCGATGGTGTTCAGGCTGGCGATGGACTTGGTGGCCAGATCGAACTGCAAAGTAATCTCGCCGCCCGCGTGGAAATAGGCGGTGGCGGTGAGGTTGGTTCCGATGTCCTGATACTGGACGTCGGGAAACAGGCCGGTGTTGGCGTCAGCGGCCAGACTGGGATCTGCATAGGTGGCGTTCAGCACCGGATAGCGCACGCCGGAGAGCAACGTGACTTTTTGTCCCTTCGCAGCGCGCATGCGCATCACCTGCCGTGAGCGCACCAGCGATGAATTGCTGTTCAGCACCAGTTGCAATCCCGGCAGGGTCAGCCCGTAGAGCGTCTGCAAAGTTCCGAACGCGCCGATGCTCGGCAAGCGTGCGGCCGCCGCCGAGAGTGGAGCCGAAGGCAATCCCGCCAGGCCTACTCCACTCAGCGCGCTGACCGCCGGTAGCACCGCGCCCGCCGCGGCCTGCGCGGGCAGGAATACCAAGTCAAAGGGCCGCGCCACGGTGAGGCCGATCTCGCGCGCGCGGTCGCGGTTCAGTTCCCACAGGTGAACCTCCAGCAGCACCTCGCCGGGAGGATTCTGAAAGGCTTCGATGAATTTGCTGGCCAGCTTCACTTGACGGGCGCGGCCGCGGATGGCGATGGTGCGCGCGCGATTGTCGGGGATGACGCGCCGCAGGTCCACCATGTTGCGCAGCGCGGTGATGATCTCGCTCATCTGTTCAGGCGTGACGGCGGGGTTCAGCGCGAAGTAGGCGAGTACGTTGCGCTCCAGGTCGGCGTGCTTCTCGGCGGTGTCGGGAGCGATCAGTCCCACGCGCTCTGCAATGGGCACGACGAAGGACCTAGTGAGGGCGCCGGCGGCGGCCAGCGCTTCATCAAGCGTGGCTTCGTGCATATGAAATGGCGCGACGATGCGCGTCTCGGTGAGGCTGCCATCGTAGCTGAGCGTAATCTGGAAGGCGCGGGAGATGGCGTCGTAGATGCCGCGAATGCTGGGCGTCTCCACATCGATGCTGGCGCGCTCGACGGGGCTTCTTAATTCCACCAGTTGCGCGGTGGAATAGGCTGCTCCCGCGCTATCGGTTCTGGTGGTCGTTCCGGCGGAAGTTTCCAGGGCGGGGAATATCTGCGCGGACGCGACAGTGGCAGTGGCGAATTCCAGCGCCAGCCATCCGGCCATCAGGACCGCTAGCTTAAACCTATCGCGCATTTTAGCCCAGTCGCCCATATCACTGATTGTAGGCCGCGCCGTGAGGCTACGCAACGATTGCGCCAGGTGTTTGTGCGGGGAGAATTAACTAAGGCAATGGGGTGGAGCAGAGCCGCGACCGTAAGGGAACCGGGGGTGGCTCTCCGTAATGAAATCCCCTCTGCTCCCTTGCGGCTCTGTTGACGACAATCTTAATTTGACCTGCCCGGCGATTTCGATACCAGCCGAAGTGAGAGAGAATCTCATGAGGGAGGTATTTGAATATGCCGATGCAGAGGTACAAACCAGAGCAGATCGTAACGGTGTTGCGGCAGGTTGAAGTGGCGGTGGCCAGCGGGAAGACAA